>JAUPMC010000060.1 GCA_030836605.1 Thermoplasmatota archaeon
AAAGTGAAGGATAGTGAACGGCAATGTGCGTGGCAGGCTGGAGAGCGCGGTCAGGCGCAGGAAGGTGCCCTCGACCGTGGTCGTGTCCAGGTAGGTGTCAGGTCCATGGCAGACGGCGAAGGGCGGCTCATTGAGAGGCGGAAGAGCGACCACATCGAGATCTGCGTCAAGGAGGACCTCGGGGTCGGCTACTCCTACTGGGACGACATCAGGCTCGTCCACAACGCCCTCCCGGAGGTGGACCTGGAGGACATCGATACCTCGGCCACTCTCTTCGGCAGGGAGCTCGGCGCGCCGATCGTGATATCCGCCATCACGGGCGGGTACGGCAAGGCCGAGGAGATCAACAGGACGCTCGCGGCCGTGGCCGAGCGCTTCGGCCTGGGCATGGGCGTGGGCAGCCAGAGGGCGGCCCTGGAGAACCCGGAGCTCGCGTGCACATACTCCGTGGTCAAGGAGTTCGACATACCCCTCAGGATAGGCAACCTGGGCGTCCCGCAGCTCGTCGAGCAGGGCGGGAGGGCCGCCCTGACGGTCGATGACGGCCGGGCGGCCATGGACATGGTCGGCGCCCACATACTAGCGATACATCTCAACTACCTCCAGGAGGTCGTGCAGCCGGAGGGGGACACGAGGTCGAAGGGCGGCCTCAAGGCGATAGAGAAGATGTCGTCGGCCCTCCCCGTCATGGCCAAGGAGACCGGCGCCGGCATGTCGAGGGGCGTCGCGCTCAGGCTCAAGCGGGCGGGTGTCAAGGGCATCGACGTCGGCGGCCTGGGCGGCACGAGCTTCTCCGCGGTGGAGTACTACCGGGCGCGGTCCGCCGGGGACAGCACCAGGGCCAACATAGGCGAGACCTTCTGGGACTGGGGCGTACCGACCCCCGTGTCCGTCGTGCTGTCGTCCGTCGGGCTCCCGATTGTCGCGACCGGGGGAGTGCGCTCCGGGCTCGATGTCGCCAGGGCCATCTCCATAGGCGCGTCCGCGGCGGGGCTCGCGGGGCGTCTGCTCCCGGCGGCGCTCGAGGGCGAGGACGCCCTCTCGGCCGAGGTCGGGACGATCATCCAGGAGCTCAAGGCCGCGATGTTCCTCGTGGGCGCGAAGGACATCGAGGCGTTGAGCGCGGCCAACGCCCTCGTGACCGGCAGGTCGAGGGAGTGGCTCGACAACGTCATGGAGTGAGCTCGATGGGGTTCCCCGAAGACTACAAGGACAGAGTGAAGCGCATCAACGAGCGGCTCATGGGCAGCCTCGATGTCATGGAGGAGGAGAGGCTCAAGGCCGCGATGGCCCACTACCCGGGCGCCGGCGGGAAGCGGCTCAGGCCGCTCCTGGCGACGATCGTGTCCGAGGCGGTCGGCGGCCGCGCGGAGGCCGCGATGCCGTTCGGGACGGCCCTCGAGATGGTCCACAACTTCACGCTCGTGCACGACGATGTGATGGACGATGACGACACGAGGCGCGGCCTCAAGACCGTGCACTCGCTCTACGGGGTCCCCGAGGCGATACTGGCAGGGGACGCGATGTTCGCGCGCGCGTTCGAGATAGTGCTCGACTCCGACGTGCCCGCGTCCGACCTGGTGGAGCTGACGGACATACTCGCGCGGTCCGTGCGGCTGCTGGCCGAGGGCCAGCAGATGGACATGGACTTCGAGACCCGGAAGGAGGTCTCGTCCGAGGAGTACCTCAAGATGATAGAGCGCAAGACCGCGGTCTTGTACTCGGCCGCCGCGCAGGGCGGCGCGATCGTCGGGGGCGGCTCGGAGCCGCAGCAGGAGTCGCTCTTCGAGTACGGGAGGCTCATGGGGCTCGGGTTCCAGATATGGGACGACGTCCTCGACCTCCGCTCGGACCAGAAGACCTTCGGCAAGCCGGTCCTGAACGATATCAGGAACGGCAAGAAGACGCTCATCGCCGTCCACGCGCTCGAGAACCTGAAGGGCAAGGAGCGCGAGGAGTTCGTCGCGGTCCTCGGGAAGAAGACCGCGTCGGAGAAGGAGCTCCTGAGGGCGAAGCAGATACTGGAGGACTCGGGCTCGATAGACCACGCGGCCAGGGTGTCGATGGAGCTCGTCGCCAAGGCCAAGGACCGCCTGGGCGTGCTCAAGGACTCGACCCACAAGGACGCCCTCAAGGCGTTCGCGGACTACATGATCGCGAGGAAGACCTAGGTCACGCCGTCCTTGGTCAGCTTGAAGTCGGCCCTCTTGCCCTCCTCGAGGTGCCGGTGCTTGATGATGACCGCGCGCCTGGTGCTGGCCGCGACCTTGTCCAGCCGGACGATGGCCTTCGCGTTGTGCATCAGCACATGGCCCCCGAGCGGCTCGAAGGTCCCCTTCTCGATGTCCGTGTAGACCTGAGATGTCAGCAGGATGGGCATGCCCTTGTTCCTCGCGACCCCGAGGAGCTTCGCGAGCTGGTTGCTCAGGGAGCGCCTGGTGCCCCTCTCCTCGTCGTTCCTGGTGAGCCTGTAGTGTATCGTGGCTGAGTCGAGTATTATGACGCCCACCTCGAGGGAGCTCTCGGCCAGCCTCACTGCCTTCTCCACGAGCTTCTCCTGGTCATCGAAGTTGTGCGGCTCGAAGAACAGGATGTTCTTCATGACCTCCTCGAACTCGTCCCCGCAGATCTGTTTCAGCCGCTCGAGGGAGACGCCCTCGGTGTCGATGTATATGACCTTCTTGCCCTGCGAGGCCACGTTCCTCGCGACCTGAAGGCAGATGTTCGTCTTGCCGGTGCCCGCCTCGCCGAACAGGAGCGTGATCGACCCTCCCTCGAGGCCCCCCTCCAGGAGCCCGTCCAGGCCGGCTGAGCCTATGGCCACATGCGACACAGGACGCCATCGGACTCGCTGATGATAAGCGTTGCTAGTAGTTGAAATTCAAAAGGGGCCACTGCCCTCGCGGTGGCCCGTGGGATTTCAGGAGGTTTGCCTCGGCACGTGCTGGTGGTCTCGCGTCGAGAACGCCCCGCGGTGCCCCCCCGCACGGATGTCGCCCGCCTGAGGCGTCCGACCCCTGGGGCCGGCTATCTTTTATAACAACCGAGCACTTTCCAGCACCCGTGGCAGTACACAGGGTAGGCGCCGAGGCCAGGCTCGACTCCTCCGAGTGGATGGGGCGTGAGGTCGTCACGAAGCAGCGCGTGGTGAAAGGTTACAGGCACCCGGCGCTGGACAGGTCGCTCCAGACATCCAGGATAAAGAACGAGGCCAGGTTGATGCTGGAGGCCAGGAGGGCCGGCATCGCGGTCCCGGTCATCTACTCCGTCGACTACGCGGGGAACAGGATCGTGATGCAGGAGATCAAGGGCGTCAGGGTCAAGGACGCCCTGAACGACCTGCCGGAGCCCGAGGCCGAGGAGGTCTGCCGGAAGATAGGCGAGATCGCCGCCAGGCTCCACATGAGCGACATCGTCCACGGGGACCTGACCACGAGCAACATGCTCCTCGAGGGCGACAGGATAGTCCTGATAGACTTCTCTCTGGGCTCGAAGACGTCCGAGCTCGAGGACAAGGGCGTGGACATGCACCTGCTCGAGGAGGCGTTCCACTCGGCGCACCATGCCAGGGGCGGCCTCTACGACATCGTGAAGGGGTCGTACACGAGCGCCTATCCTCAGGGGGACGAGGTCCTGAGGAAGGTCAAGGAGATAGAGAAGAGGGGGCGTTACACACGAAAAGAATAGCCTTCGTCACGAGCAACGACGGGAAGTTCAGGGAGATCTCGCAGCAGATGCGGGAGCGCGGCTACGAGGTCGAGCACATCAAGACCAAGTACCCGGAGGTCCAGGCGGAGACGCTCGAGGAGACCATCGTCCCTGGGCTGGAGTGGCTCATGCAGAGGTACCAGAGGCCGATGTTCATAGACGACTCGGGCCTGTTCGTGGACGCCCTCAAGGGGTTCCCCGGGGTATACTCGTCATATGTGTTCAAGACCGTCGGGTGCGAGGGCATCCTCAGGCTCATGAAGGGCGTCGAGGACCGTCGCGCCCGGTTCGAGTGCTGCATCGGGTACCTCGAGCCGGGTGGAGAGCCGTTCATCGCGAGAGGGGTCGCCCACGGGTCGATATCCCAGGAGATGGCGGGCACGGGCGGGTTCGGGTACGACCCCGTATTCGTCCCGGAGGGACACACGCGCACGTACGCGCAGATAGATGTGGCGGAGAAGAACACCATGTCCCACAGGGGTCGCGCGGTGGCCAAGTTCCTTGAGGAGCTCCCTCGGTTGCTGAAAACCTGAGCGAAGCATTTTATCCGGGCCGCGCATAATCGGGTGGAGCGGACCATCCAGCAGCGGGGTAGTGGTTTAGCTTGGTATGATTCGTGCTTTGGGAGCATGAGGTCGTCGGTTCAAATCCGACCTACCCCACCTCCATCTCGACGGCCAGTCTGGGAGACGGGCCGAATGCTGTCTCGAGTGCTTCTCGAGCCCCGAGCTTGTCTGGGGAGGAGAGCCTGGCGCTAAGGACTTGAGGTCGTCCCGGGAGTGGTTCAGGGGCGTGTGACTGGCCCGGGCATTCACCTTCGCCCGAGGCCTACGGTGCCTGGTCGCCCGCGGGGGGCGGCGGTTCCTTTCCCTCGCCCTTCCGCCGGGTCAAGATGTACGCGAGGACCGTGACGCAGACGGCGGCCACGGTCGCCAGTATGCCGACGGCGAGCCACGCGTTGGATATCCCGTCCAACAACTGGTCCTCGTCCGAGTCATCCTCATCGCCGGGCTCGTAGGACAGCAGCGTCCAGGTGACATGGTCGTCTTCGAGGTCCAACTGCAGTTTCGCGTCCGCGTCGATGTCAGGGCAGTACCACTCGGTCGCGTTCGCATCCCCGTCGGAGTGCTCTATCTTCAGGCACTCATGGGTCCCTGAAGGGCCCGTGATCGCTTCGAACCCCGTCAGCCTGTACTCGGTGACCTCGTGCAAGTCCCACTCCTCCTCGAACGGGGCGTCGCCAATCACACCGGTCACAAGCGAGTGGGAGATGCTCTCGACATCCCAGGTCGCGCCCACTTCGAGCTCGAGCCCCTGCGCGTCGACGTCGAGGGTCTCGGGGTCTATCGCCCAGAGCTCGTAGTCGGTCTCGTTCGCCTCGTGATAGTAGACGTATTCGCCCAGGTGGCTCGCCGGGTCCCCGGTGTACATGTCGACGTCCAGTGTCTCGTTCGAGACCACCCTCAGGAGGTCATCAGTGCTCAGGTCATGATACTCGTCGAAGTCAACCCTGTATGTGCCGCGCAAGTCCGCCGTCGCCACGGCGCCGGTGAAGGTCTCATACTGGGCGCTGCCGGAGACTTCAGCAAGCATGAACGTGTGGTAAGCGATGACGTCGACGCTCTCGTCGTCGAGGGTGATGCAGCCCGTCATGTCGCGGGTCACTGTCAGGTTCCCGCTGATGGACATCTGCATCGAGTCGTCTTCGTACTCCTCCGAATAATCATACACCCATATGTCCAGGCCGGCTTCGCCGCACTGCCCGGAGGCGCTCGGGAGGCAGGACGCCAGTGCGGAGAGGACAATCGTCGCGATTGCCACGGGCACGGTCCACGCGCGGGCTCTCATGAGGATGTGGACGCGCTGACCGGATATATGTACCCTCGTCGGAACGTGACGCTCTCGGCCAGCTCAGGGCAGAGGCGCGCCCTGCAATCAATCTAAATAGGGGGGACTTATACCCCATTTCCAAGAGCAGATGCCCGGGAGGCCTGGCGATGAGAAAGTGGAAGGACATACCTCTGTACAAGAACGTCACCGCGAAACAGTGGAACGACTGGAAGTGGCAGGTGAGGAACCGCATAGCCGACGTCGACACGTTGGCGAAGGTCATCAACCTCACGGACGACGAGAAGGAGGAGATCCGCAACTCCATGAAGTACCTCCGGATGGCCATCACCCCGTACTACGCGTCGCTCATGGACCCGGACGACCCGGAGGACCCCGTCAGGAAGCAGGCGGTCCCGACGTCCCACGAGCTCCACATCTCCAAGGACGACATGGAGGACACGGTCGGCGAGACGACGGACGCGCCCCACCAGGGCCTGACGCACAGGTACCCTGACAGGGTGCTGTTCCTCCTGACGGACCAGTGCAGCATGTACTGCAGGCACTGCTGCAGGCGAAGGATCGTCGGCACGACGGACCACGCGCGCGGCTGGGAGGAGATCAAGGAGGGCATCGAGTACATCAGGAAGACGCCCCAGGTAAGGGACGTGCTCCTGTCGGGCGGCGACGGCCTGCTCGTGTCCGACGAGCTCCTGGAGAAGGTCATACGCGAGCTCAGGAAGATCAAGCACGTGCAGATCGTCAGGATAGGCTCGAGGACGCCCGTCGTGATGCCCCAGAGGATCACCCCTAAGCTCGTCAAGATGCTCCGGAAGTACCACCCGGTCTGGCTCAACACGCACTTCAACCACCCGAACGAGATAACGCCGGACTCGAGGAGGGCCGTCGAGATGCTCGTGGACGCGGGCATACCGGTCGGCAACCAGAGCGTCCTGCTCAAGGGCGTGAACGACTGCCCGACCATCATGAAGAAGCTGGTCCAGGACCTCGTGTACATCAGGTGCAGGCCCTACTACATCTACCAGTGCGACATCGCGAAGGGCTTGGAGCACTTCAGGACGGCCACGGCCAAGGGCATCGAGATCATAGAGAGCCTCAGGGGCCACACATCCGGCTTCGCGGTCCCCGAGTTCGTCATCGACGCCCCCACGGGCGGCGGGAAGATCCCGGTCGGGCCGCAGTACCTCATATCGATGTCCGACAAGAGGGTCATACTGAGGAACTACGAGGGCGGCATATTCCAGTTCCCCGAGGTCGAGGGCGACAGGGTGAGCAGGTGCCCGCCAGGCTGCAAACTCTGCGAGACCCACGAGCACCTCGAGTCGAAGGAGGGCGTCGCCGGCGTCCTGTCCGGCAAGAAGCTCTGCCTCATACCCGAGGGCACGATGAGGGAGCAGCGCCGGGAGTCCTACGGGAAGCAGAAGAAGAAGGCCGCGAAGTGCACGAACTTCTGAGCCCCGTAAACCGCTTCCCTCAAACCACTTCTCAACCCTTATCCTCGAGACACGCCTTGTGTATCGTATAGGTCCCCGAGTCCCTCCGCCAGCGGGCCTCGGCCTCCTCGACGCGCACAGACTTCGAGAAGCTCGGCCCGTCGAGGACGAAGGTCTCTATCTCGCCGCCCTCGCCCGAGACGCTTATCCTGTACCTGTCCCTGAGCCTCTCGAGCTCCTTGATCGTGTGCGACGTGATGACCTTCCCGAGCCATCCCTCGTCGAACCCGTGGGCGTAGACGCCCACGACCATGAACTTGAACCCCGCGTGGACCATGTCCTGCAGGAGCGCGCTCTGGTCCTTCCTCCAGAGCGGCGAGTGTAGCGGCTTCCCGAGCCCGTGGCAGACGCCGTTCAGCCTCGACCACTGGTAGTCGGAGGCTATCGCCCCGGAGACGAACCCGTCGACGTCCTCCGCGCGCATCAGGGCCTCCACGTCCGCGAGCTCCTTCTCCTTCTCGCCCGGGCTCTCCCTCGTCCTGTGGGGCACGCCCATGGCCTCCGCCTGGAGCGATGTCCATCGGATGTTGGGCACGTGGAACATGTGCGAGTCATCGGCCTTGGGTATCACGGTGAGGAGGCTGGCGACCTCCCAGCCCTGCTGCTGGGCCAGGTAGGCCGCGTACGTGGAATCCTTGCCACCAGAGAACAGTACGGAGACCCTCATGTGCTCGCCCGGTGTATCCCCGGCCGGCGTATATACGGGTTAGGTCACGAGCCCCGCGAGCACGGACAGGACGATAGCACCGGAGAAGATGACCGCCAGGATGACGCGGTAAGTCCGGTCGCCGACCAAGAGCCTCCTGACCCCGATGTACGCGAAGAGCACTGCGGCGGCCAGCTCCCCGGCCGCCGCGAGGTATGACCCGCCCTGCACGAGCAGCGCGCCGACGGCGAGCAGGCCGATGGCGAAGGCCATGGGGAGAGCCCCGATGAGGTGCGAGGACAGGTCCTTGGCGCCGGTCCTCTCCCTGGCGGCCCTGAGGTACACGAGGACCGCGCCGACGGTCGCGACGCTGGCGGCGGCGAAGAAGTCCATCAGCCCGCTGGCCTCTTGCACGAGGACGAGGGCTACGAGCAGCAACAGGAAGGTCCCGACAGACATCCCCATGTCGAGCACGGCCGCGTCTTTGTCCACTGGGTGGAAGGTCGACCAGACCACGACCATGCTCCCGGCGATGCCGGCGGCCATGGCCATGCCGGGTGTGAGCCCGCCGAGGTCGAGGACGACCATCGAGGCGACTGCGGACAGTATCAATACCATGCCCGCGCTCAGTAGGTAGTCTCCTCTAAACGCGGGGAGTCGGTACTTGACGAGGACATAGCCGATGAGGACCGCGGCCACGCAGGCC
>JAUPMC010000061.1 GCA_030836605.1 Thermoplasmatota archaeon
AGGCCACGGACGGAATCGAGCTCATCGCGAAGGACGGCACTCAGTTCAACGAGAGCATCCACCTCTGTGTGGAGTATTTGGCCACCGACACACCGATAGTGAGCAAGGATCTCATGTTCGGTGTCCAGCCGACCAGCGACTGCACGATGCTGGCGAGCGACGAGGACGTGTCGGTCGTGCTCGGGCCCGTGCACAACGGGACGGGCTACGACTACGAGAGCATGGATGTCGTCTGGGACAGCGTCTTCGTCCGCCTCACGGATGGGGTGAGCACGGTCCAGTGGAGCGCAACCTATGACCTCCTCTGCGGAGAGTCGCCCTCGGAGTGGCTCTCGGACGAGGCGGCGCTCGGTGGCCTGTCGGCCGTGTGCAGGATTGTGGACCTCCAGGGGAACGGGCTCGCGAACGCAGGGGACAGCGTCTGCGTGATGATCCAGGACGACGGAGCGTTCCACCCAGGCACGGAGTACACGCTCTCCCTTGTGTACATCCCGACCGGGGAGGAGATCTACTCCGCGCCCTTCAACGAGTGAACCCTGGACGTGGGACGACTCGCGGCCCGAAACCCTCTTATACTTCGGCGACGCAGATGTATAGCAGGTGGTCCCGTCGGAACGCCTCAACAGCGCTCCGAGAACCGGGTTCGAAACGGATATATACACCATCGGACTTAGCGGGACTACCCAATCTGCGACACACGGCGATGGTTGGGAGGGAGGCGCACGCCGCCTGATCTGATGATCAACCCGTATCCACTTGTCGCAGACATGATGGAGAATCAAGATCTCCGGCTTTCGCCGTGAACTCTTGCTTCTGACGTTCGATGGCAGAATATTAGGTTTCGTGCAATATACTCCGCGGCGACGCGATCGCCGCGTAGCAGGGAACAAACTTAAGTCGGTGAGACTTGGGAACCTTGCCAATTCGAGAAACCAAACCAAGCGAAGCTAGAGCGACCGCTAGATAATGATGTGAACGACGTCAGGACATAAGGTCAATTCCGGTTGATCCTGCCGGCGGGCACCGCTATCGGAATACGATTAAGGCATGCGAGTCGAGAGGTGCAAGACCTCGGCAGACGGCTGAGTAACACGCGGGTAACCTGCCCTGGAGTGGGGGATAATCTCGGGAAACTGAGGATAATACCCCATAGGTGTGGTATGCTGGAATGCTTCCACGCTGAAAACCACGGTGCTCCAGGATGGGCCTGCGGCCTATCAGGCTGTAGTGGGTGTAACGGACCCACTAACCTACGACGGGTAGGGGCGTTGAGAGACGGAGCCCCCAGATGGATTCTGAGACACGAATCCAGGCCCTACGGGGCGCAGCAGCTACGAAAACTGCACAATGTGGGAAACCACGATGCGGGTATTCCGAGTGACAACGCATTGCGTTGTCTGTTCTTTCGCCTAAAAAGCGAGAGAAGTAAGGGCCGGGTAAGACGGGTGCCAGCCGCCGCGGTAATACCCGCGGCCCGAGTGGTGCTCATTATTATTGAGCTTAAAGCGTTCGTAGCCGGCCTCGTAAATCCTTGGGTAAATCGGGCAGCTCAACTGTTCGAATTCCGAGGAGACTGCGAGGCTCGGGACCGGGAGAGGTCAGAGGTACTTCGGGGGTAGGGGTAAAATCCTGTAATCCTCGAAGGACCACCAGTGGCGAAGGCGTCTGACTAGAACGGATCCGACGGTGAGGGACGAAGCCCTGGGGCGCAAACGGGATTAGATACCCCGGTAGTCCAGGGTGTAAACGCTGCGGGCTTGGTGTCGGAGGTCCTACGTGGGCGTCCGGTGCCGGAGAGAAATTGTTAAGCCTGCCGCTTGGGGAGTACGGTCGCAAGACTGAAACTTAAAGGAATTGGCGGGAGAGCACCGCAACGGGAGGAGCGTGCGGTTCAATTGGATTCAACGCCGGACAACTCACCAGGAGCGACGGTTACATGAAGGCCAGGTTGACGATCTTGCCTGATTTTCCGAGAGGTGGTGCATGGCCGTCGTCAGTTCGTACCGTAAGGCGTTCTCTTAAGTGAGATAACGAACGAGACCCTCGCTGCTAATTGCCACCCCTTCCGCGAGGAGGGGAGCACATTATCGGGACCGCTGGTGCTAAATCAGAGGAAGGAGAGGTCAACGGTAGGTCAGTATGCCCCGAATCTCCTGGGCTACACGCGCGCTACAAAGGCTGGGACAATGGGCCCCTATGCCGAAAGGCAACGGCAATCCCGAAACCCAGCCGTAGTTCGGATTGAGGGCTGTAACTCGCCCTCATGAAGCTGGATTCCGTAGTAATCGCGTGTCAACATCACGCGGTGAATATGCCCCTGCTCTTTGCACACACCGCCCGTCAAACCATCCGAGTTGGGTCCAAGTGATGATGCCTCTGATTGGGGCGTTAGAACTTGGGTTCAGCAAGGGGGGTTAAGTCGTAACAAGGTATCTGTAGGGGAACCTGCAGATGGATCACCTCCTACGCAAACACGGAGGGGTACTACCCCTCCAACCAAATGCGTCGGCAAGGTACCAAGCACCTAAGACTAGTTCTGCCATCGGACGACCATCATCAATTTTTCATTCTCTCTCATCAGCTTGGGCCCTGTCGCGTAAAAGGCTGTCGCGAGCGTCCGCTCCCGCCATGATGAACATAAAACGGAAAGTGGTTTAGGGGGTTTCCGGCCTTCTCCGTGGTCCTACGGGGCGGGCGGTGCCGACTTCCTGCCCGTGACCATCATGACGATCAGGAGCACGACGACCACGACGAGCAGACCGATGATCGCGTAGCCCATCATCGCGCTGAGCTTGTCGTCGACCGAGGTCTGCACGTCCGTCACGTCCTGGCTCGTCTCGTCCTGGGACGCCTGCAGGGCGTCGATCTGGTCCTGCAGCGCGGCGATCTCGTCCATCAGGGCCGCGTCCGTCTCGTTCAGGGCGTCGAGCTGGGCCTGGAGGTCCGCGATCTGAGCCTCGAGCTCGGCAATCAGGACGTCGGCCGGCTCGGCGGCCGGCAGGACTTCCAGCTCCATCGCGACCCACTCGACGTACTCATAGACGACGTCAGCGTACGCATACCAGTACACGACGACCACCAGGTAGTCGCCTGCGGGCACGGCCGTCGGGACATCGATGGACGCCGCGATCGGCGCCGAGTTCGAGCACCACGTGTACTCCGTAGCGTACATCGTGCCGTCGTCTGCCGACACCAGCGCCCAGCGGAGCTCGTTCGAGGCCTCCTCGACGTAGGTGTACACGCCGTCGACCGTCAGCAGGACCGACTCCCCGGCCCTGACCGACGTTGAGGACAGCTCCATCGTGTACTCGAACAGGTACAGCTGCAGGGACTCCACGGTGCTTAGTACCGCGAGGTCCGTGTTCCCGCCCAGGGCGATTATCCTGCCGTCAGGTATGACGGTCGCGCCCACGTAGGTCCTTCCATACCCCATCGACGGGGCGTACGTCCATTCATCGGCCTCAGTGTCGTACGATATGACAGCGTCGGTGTACGAGCTGCCGGGGTCGTTGGTGCAGGTGTCCGCGCCACCCACGGTGTACAGCAGGCCGTCAGCGCCGACGACCATCGCGTGGCCAGCCAGTGGCTCGGGCAGGTCCGCGAGTGCTCCCCAGCTGCCGAGCGCCGCGTCGTACTTGAAGAACTGTGTCGTCGCCGAGTAGCTGCCGGCGCCTCCGCCAGAGTAGTAGAGGTCGTCGCCGATGGAGACCAACCCTCCGCCCAAGACGTAAGCGGGGACTTCCGGGCCGACCGACCACGAATCCGCAGCTGGGTCGTATATCTGCACATATCCCTCCACGGGGACTCCTTCGCCGCCCACGACCCATATGGACCCGTTGCCGACCGTCGCGGCCTTCGCCTCCCACACATACGAGAGCATCGGCGCGCCAACGGACCATGAGTCCGCCTCGGGGTCGTATATCTGGGTAACCGGGCCAACCATGCCGCCGAAGACGTAGATTAGGCCGTCCAGGCCGACCGCGCCAGCGGCGCCTCTCGTCGCTCCGGTCATCGGGGAGAGGACTGTCCAGTCCCCGGTGTACGGGTCGTATGAGTACGCGTCGTCGTTCCCGATGTAGGCCATGTCGGACACTCCGCCCATCACATAGACCAATCCGTCCGAATCGCTCAGTACAACTGCCTGAGAGGCCGACGCGCCCATGCTCGTCTCGCTATCCCAGGAATATGTCCACGAGGCACCCGCTCTGGGAGCGGCCGCCGACAGGGCGGCCACCGCCATGGTAAGGGCCATCGCTATGACAACAATCCTAGCTCTCACTCCATCATTCATTCCAATTACCTTCCCTCGCGCCCAAGGAACGGGGGTTCCAGGACGCTACTAAGGCATTGACACGAGGCATATATATATATGATAACTGCGCAGGACGGGACTGACCAGGGAAGCGTGGCATGCGGGGCGCCCCGGGCACGGCCCACCATCGCCGTTCGAGGACGTCGCCGCGGCATTGGGACATGCCTCATGATTGGCGGGTCCTCTCGAACGATTTCCAACGAGTCCCAACACGTCTTCAATACACTCTCCTAATGTTTTTATACCACGGCTGGATACTCCCACACGCGCGCATCATCCGCAGGACTGGCGGCCTCCGCCGGCCCTGTGTGAAAGGGCGATATCCGGAGCTTAGGGAAATGATACGATGATGATTTTGAAGATGAAGAAGGAGGACCTCCCGGCGTTCCTCGAGAGCGCCAAGGAATGGGGAGAGCTGTGGGGTCCGACCACGAAGGATGGTAAGACGTCCTACGCGAAGGTCGACTCGCTCTCGCAGATGGACCTGAAGGCGACGAGGACCGTGATCCCGCCGAAGAAGTTCCTCTACCCGCCGAGGTTCACGATGTTCGACTTCGACGAGGAGGGCTTCGTCGAGAGGACCGGGGACGTCCCGAAGAGGATACTGTTCGGGCTGCACCCGTGCGATGTGCACGGGATACTGATCATGGACAAGCTGTTCCTGGAGACGTACAAGGACCCGTACTACGCCGAGAGGAGGGAGAAGACCCTGCTCCTGGGGCACAGCTGCATACCGGACGACAAGTGCATGTGCTTCGCGACCAACACGGACTTCGTCGCCGAGGGGTTCGACCTGTTCTTCACCGACCTGAAGATGTTCTACCTCGTCTGGGTGGGCTCCAGCAAGGGGCACGACCTCGTGAGGATGAGGGCGGACCTGTTCAGCAGGAACCTGGACAAGAACGACATCCTGAACTACACGGAGTACAGGAAGTGGAAGACCGCCCAGTTCAAGGCGAAGATAGACCTGACCGGGATGCCGGACATATTCGAGCTGGGGTACAACAGCCCGATATGGGACGAGCTGGGCGAGAAGTGCCTCTCGTGCGGGCAGTGCTCGATGGTCTGCCCGACCTGCAACTGCTACAACGTGGTGGACGAGGTCGACCTCGGCACCGCGGAGGGCACCAGGGACAGGTTCTGGGACAGCTGCATGTTCCGCGAGTACTCAGTCGTCGCCGGGGGCCACAACTTCCGGGACAAGAGGGCGGACAGGCTGAGGCTCTGGTACACCCACAAGCTGCAGGCGTTCATAGGCGAGTTCGGCAAGCCCGCGTGCGTGGGCTGTGGCAGGTGCGTCGCGACGTGCCCGGTCGACATCAACGTGGCGACCGTATCCACGGCGCTTAAGGAGCAGGAGGTGGGCAAGTGAAGAAGATGTGCGTGGTGCTGGAAGACAGGGAGGTCCAGGACAACCCGTTCCAGCCTGACATGTGGAGGATCGTGCGGAGGTACCCGCTCACGAGCGATGTCAACTTCTACCAGGCGAGGCCGGTGGATGTGGACGAGGCGCTCAAGATGAACTACATGCCGGGGCAGTTCATCATGCTGTCCATACCCGGGGAGGGCGAGGCGCCGTTCTGCATCTCGTCCACGCCGTCGAGGCCTGGGCTGCTGGAGTTCTGCATCAGGAGGATGGGGACGCTCACGAGCTCCCTCTTCGACCTGAAGGAGAACCAGACGGTCGGCATCAGGGGCCCGTACGGAAACTGGTTCCCGCTGGACAAGATGGAGGGCAAGGACATCATGATAGTCGCGGGCGGCATGGGGGTCGCGCCCCTGAGGTCGCTCCTGCTCTACATCCTGGACAACAGGGACAAGTTCGGCAGGGTCACCTACCTGCACGGGGCGAAGAACCCCGGCGAGATGCTGTTCAGGGACGAGTTCTTCCAGCTCAAGGAGAGGGAGGACCTGAACTGCCTCCTGACGGTGGACAAGGACGACACCGGCAAGTGGACCGAGAGGACGGGGCTCATCACGACGCTCTTCAAGGAGCTGGGCCCAATCGACTCGAAGAACACCTACGCCGCGGTATGCGGCCCGCCGATCATGTACAAGTTCGTGATGGAGCACCTGGTGAAGCTCGGGATACCGAAGCACCAGATACTCATGACGCTGGAGAGGAGGATGAAGTGCGGCGTCGGCAAGTGCGGGCACTGCGCGGTAGAGTACCTGTACACGTGCATAGACGGACCGGTGTTCTCATGGTGGGACGTTCTCCACATGAAGGAACTCATAGGGAGGGGTGCAAGTGACAAGACCATCGCCTAAGATCGGAGTGTATGGCTTCACGGGCTGCGCGGGCGACCAGCTCATGATCCTCAACTGCGAGGACCAGCTCGTGGACCTGTTCGGGGCGACGGAGATACGCTCGTTCGTCATGGCCAAGAGCGACAACCACGAGGCGGAGCTGGACGTCGCGCTCGTCGAGGGCTCTATATCCACGGAGGCGCAGCTGAAGCACCTCAAGGACATCAGGGAGCGCTCGAAGGTGCTCATAGCGATCGGGACCTGCGCCTGCTGGGGCGGACCCCAGGCCATGAAGCTCGGCGACGGCAAGTTCGAGGAGCGCTACAAGAAGGTCTACGGGAACGCGAAGATCACGGTCTCGAAGGCCATCGAGGGACAGCCCCTGGACGCGTTCGTCAAGGTGGACATGAAGATACCGGGCTGCCCGATCGACAAGCAGGAGTTCCTCAAGTCCGTGTCGAAGCTCGTGGCGGGGAAGCACCCGTACCTGCTGAAGTCCCCCGTATGCCTCGAGTGCAAGTGGAAGGAGAACAAGTGCCTGCTCCTGGACGGCAAGTTCTGCGCGGGCCCGCTGACCAAGGGCGGCTGCGGCGCGGTATGCCCGTCCCACAACCTGCCATGCGTCGGCTGCTGGGGCCCGACGGACGACCTCAACGTGAGCGCGGAGTACGACCTCCTGAAGGAGAAGGGGTTCGTCCCTGAGGAGATCATCACCAAGATACGCAAGTTCGGGGGCTCTGGCGTCATGGAGCTCGTCAAGAACCTCGAGAAGAAGGAGGCGAAGAAATGACGGAACTCAACGTGCACTCGCTCGCGAGGGTCGAGGGACACGGCGGCATCACCGTCACTCTGGACGGCAAGAAGGTCAAGAGCGTCACGCTGGACATACACGAAGGGCCGAGGCTCATCGAGCAGCTCGTCAGGGGCATGAAGCCCGAGGACGACGTGAACACGGTCCCGAGGATATGCGCCATATGCACGCTCTCGCACAAGTTCGCGGCCATACGGGGCATGGAGAAGGCGCTCGGCATCACGCCGCCCGAGAAGGCGCACCTGACGAGGGAGCTGATGATGCTCGGCGAGAGCATCGAGAGCAACTCGCTCCACACGATGCTCCTGGCGCTCCCGGACTTCCTCGGCTACCCATCCGCGGTCGCCATGCTGAACGACTACACGGACGACGTGAAGAGGGCGCTGAGGCTCAAGAAGTTCGGCAACCACATCATGGAGACCACGAGCGGCAGGATCGTCCACGGCGAGAACCCGATCATCGGGGGCTTCGGGAAGTACCCGGGCAAGAAGGCCCTCGAGGACATCAAGGCGAAGTCGCACGAGATGATCCCCGACGTGAAGAGGGTCGTCGAGCTCTTCGCGGGCATAGAGATGCCCAAGTACGCCGAGGTCGACAAGGACAAGGTGTTCATGTCGGTGGACGCGCCGAAGAAGAAGTACCACATGTACGGCGACCGGACGCTCATATCGAACGGCAAGGACTTCGATGTCGAGGACTACAAGAAGTACACGAACGAGAGGGTCGTCGCCCACTCGTTCGCGAAGAGGTCCCTCTACAACGAGAAGACGTTCATGGTGGGCGCGAACGCCAGGATGATCAACATGGGCAAGCGGCTCGGGGGCGAGGCGGCGGACCTGCTCAAGGAGCACTACGACAAGGCCTGGCTCAGGAACCCGCTCTACAACGACCTCGCGCAGGCCATAGAGCTGGTCTGGGCGATGGAGAGCCTGCCGGAGGCGTGCGACAGGGTGATGGCGATGGACGACCCGCCGCACGAGCAGCCGACGAGGCTCACGGGCTCGGGCACTGGCGCCGTCGAGGCGCCCAGGGGCACGCTGTACCACCACTACGAGCTCAAGGACGGGCTCGTCGACGTGGCGGACATCATCACGCCGACCGCGCAGAACCTGGACGACATCGAGATACACCTGAAGCTCACGGCCGAGAGGATGCTCGCCGAGGGCAAGGGGACTGACGAGGTCAGGCTGGGCCTCGAGACCGTCGCGAGGGCGTACGACCCATGCATAAGCTGCGCCACACACCTGGTGACCCTGAAGAGGGCCTGAGGGCCGCGCTCGAGGGCGTGGCCGGCCCGGGGCCGGTCTATGTCCTTGGGCTGGGCTACGTCGACAAGGCCGACGACGGCGCCGGAGTGCTCGTGGCTGAAACCCTTAAGAAAACCTTTCCCCGGTTTTCGTACTCCGAGCATGACGGGGTCGAGGGGACCGTGCTCGACATATCCGAGAGGGACGGGCCCGCGACCGTGTTCTTCGTGGACGCGACCGAGCTCCACGAGGCGCCAGGGACCGTGGCGGTCGTCCCCAGGGACATGATCAACGACCGCGAGATAACCACGCACAGGGTGGCCGTCGCGCTCATGGCGGCGATCCTCGAACGGTCGGGGAAGACCTCCGCAGTCATATGCATCCAGCCTGGAACGCTGGAGTTCCGGGCCGGGACATCGGGCCAAGTGTCGTCCACCATCGAGACGCTCTCACGGGTTTTGCACCATTTGATGCTGAAACAGAACTGACGACCAGTTCGGACCCATGCGGTCTATTAGCCGATGGCGGAGGAATGCTCATATAGCGTCCGGGCGCTGTAACAAATCGAGGGGGACATGGCGGAACTTGAGCAGGGCGACAGGGTCAGCATGGAGAGACGCAAGCGGGCCTTCACCCGCGTCGGCGTCATCGTCATAGCCATGGTCGCCTCGGTCGTCCTCTGGAGGGCGTATGCCGCTGGGTGGCTGCCATTCGACGAGGACCGGGAGTACGAACACTCGTACAGTCTCGAGATAGTCTCGGACACCGACGAGGGATACACCCTCATGGTCCCCGTACCGTTGAACAAGACCGGGGCGCAGTATGCGGGGTTCCTCGACGAGCTCTCAGTGACGCTTGGCGAAGTGAACATCTCCGTGGTGGACACGCTTCACGGGAAGGCGCTCGAGGTGACAGGGTCCGGGAACGCTACCCTGGAATGGGACTCGAGATGGAGCGCAGAGGACGAAAGTTGGTACTTGAACATCAGCATGACCTCCGGCAGCCCTTTCGAACATGACAGCGACACGAGGGCCTCATGGATCTACTCAGACCAAGGTGGGTTGAGCGTCAGATTCTCGTTCTCCGCCGAGCAGACTTACAACGAGACGCCGACTTTCATGTCTGGAGGAGGCCCGAGCTACAGCCTCATGGACGGTGAAGGCGACTACACCCTCGATACGCAGGTAGGATGGCAGGAGACCGTTCTCGAGTGCTACTGGGAGGCAAGCAACTAGCGGCGACAGTACGGCCCTCCCACACCGCGGGAAACCTTTATGATAGGCTATCTCATATTCTGGTTCCCGTGAGACAAACATGAAGGTTATTCTCGTCTCCGGAGGGGTTTTGTCAGGCCTAGGCAAGGGCATCACGGCGTCGTCCATAGGCTGCGTCCTGCGGGCCCGGGGCGTCAACGTCACCGCGATGAAGATAGACCCGTACCTGAACTTCGACGCTGGGACACTGAACCCGTTCGAGCACGGCGAGGTGTTCGTGCTCGACGACGGGGGCGAGGCTGACCTCGACCTCGGGAACTACGAACGGTTCCTGGACGCGAACCTGACGAGCGACCATGTGATGACCACCGGCAAGGTGTACGGGAGCGTCATAGAGAAGGAGAGGCAGGGCAACTTCCTCGGCAAGACCGTACAGATCATACCGCACATCACGAACGAGATCAAGTCGATGATATCCAACGTCGGGATCAAGTCCGGCGCGGATGTCGTGATCGTCGAGCTTGGCGGGACCGTGGGCGACATCGAGTCGATGCCGTTCCTGGAGGCCGCGAGGCAGATGCACTCGGAGATGGGCGACAAGAACATCATATTCGTGCACACGACGCTCGTGCCGATCCTGGGGACGCTCAACGAGCAGAAGACGAAACCGACCCAGCACTCGGTGAGGGAGCTCAGGAGCCTGGGCATCCAGCCCGACGTGATCGTCGCGAGGTGCGAGCGCCCCCTGGACGACGGCGCGAGGAGGAAGATAGCCCTGTTCTGCGACGTGCCGCTCGAAGCCGTCGTGAGCGCCCCGGACGCGAAGTCGATCTACCAGGTCCCGATATTCCTGGAGGAGCAGGGGCTGACGGACTACCTGCTCGCCAGGATGGACATCGTGAAGCCCAAGAACGGGCTCACGGAGTGGAAGGGCTTCCTCGGCAAGGTCATGAAGCCCCAGCACAGCGTGAAGATACTGCTCGTTGGCAAGTACATGGACCAGCGGGACTCGTACATGAGCCACTACGAGGCCCTGACCCACGCCGGCGCGGAGCTGGACACGCGCGTGGAGTTCCTCAGGATCGAGGCGGAGGAGATACAGAAGGAGGAGTCCAGGCGCATGCTCGCGGAGGCCGACGGCATACTCATCCCGGGCGGCTTCGGCTCGAGGGGCGTCGAGGGGAAGATAGAGGCGGTCAAGTACGCCCGCGAGAACAAGGTCCCGTTCCTGGGCGTGTGCCTCGGGTTCCAGCTGGCGACGGTGGAGTTCGCCAGGGACGTGCTCCAGATGCACGACGCGAACAGCACCGAGTTCGACCCGCACACCTCGGCCCCCGTGATCGACCTCCTGCCCGAGCAGAAGAACGTGACCAAGAAGGGCGGCTCGATGAGGCTGGGGGCGCAGCAGGTCCTGATAGAGAAGGGCTCCAAGGCCGAGAAGCTGTACGGCGCGGCCGAGGCGATGGAGAGGCACAGGCACCGGTACGAGGTCAACCCGCACTACATAGACAGGCTGCAGGAGAAGGGGTTGAAGTACACCGGCAAGTCCCCGGACGGCAAGAAGATGGAGATACTGGAGCTCGACGGGCACCCGTTCTTCGTCGGGTCGCAGTTCCACCCGGAGTTCAAGTCGAGGCCGCAGAGGCCAGCCCCGATGCACTTCGGGCTCGTGAGGGCGGCGCTGGAGTTCTCGAAGAAGAGGGCCTAGGCGGGTCCAGGCAGCGCGGCCTTCGCGTCCTTCGGGTCCGCCTTGGGCAGCATCACCTTGAAAACCGAGCCCTTGGAGAAGTCTCCTCGGACCCTGTCCTCGACCCATATCCTGCCCTGGTACTTCTCGACGATCGTGCCGACGATGGACAGGCCGAGCCCGAACCCTTTCACGCCGGTGGCCCCGGTCGCGAACCGCTCGAACACCGTCTGTTTCCTGTCGTCCGGCACGCCCCTGCCGCGGTCCGACACGGAGACGACCCAGAACTCACCCCTCGAGTCCTTCACCTCGTCCACCGTGACCTCGACCCTGACGACCTTGGCGCTGTCGAACTTGGCCGCGTTCATGATGATGTTCAGGAACATGTCGTTGATGTAGCCGTTCGCCCTGACGAAGTGGGCGCCCTTGGCCAGGTTCGGCACCACCTGGATGGTCTTCTCGCCTGATGACTTCGACACGGCCTGCACGGCGTTCACGATCGGCCCGTGGATGTCGTACACCGTGAAGTCGTCCTCGGACATCGACCGGACCTTCGCGAGCTTACGTATGTTGTCTATGACCCTCGCGTTGTTCCTGACCTGGACCAGGGCCTTCTCGGCGTACTTCTTCTGCCCCTCGTCCAGCCTCTTGTCCTGGAGGAGCAGCTCGATGTACCCCATGATGCCCTGGTTGAAGTTGTTGATGTCGTGCGTCATGAGGTCGTTCAGGAGTGCTATCTCGTTGACGGCCAGCACCTGCCTCTCGTACAGCCTCGAGTTCTCGAGCCCGATCGAGGCGATCCCCGCGAGGACCTCCAGGACGTCTATCTGCTCCTTGCTGGGCATCTTGCGGTCCACGGGCTCGTCCACCATCATGTAGCCTATGAGCCGCCCGCTCCTGTCGTTCAGTGCGAATATGAGTATGTCCCGCTCGTGCCACGCGTCCGGGGCCGCCCTGGGGAGGTCGGCGAGCTCGGGATGGGCGATGAAATCGAAAGCCTCAATGCCGTACTCCTGGTCCTCGAACTTGACGTAATAGGTCGTCTCCGCGACCTTGAACTCGTCCCTCATGTCCTCCAGGACCCTCTCCGCTGGGACGGTCCTGCCCAGGACGACCCACTCGGGGAACCCGGCGAGCGCCTTGGTCACGAACACGTTCCTGTTGAGGTCCAGCAACGAGACGGACGCCCTCTTGTACCCGAACGTGTCGACGACCGCCTTCACGAGGTTGTCGAGCAGTCTGTCCAGGTCGTCCATGTACATGACCGATGTCGTGAGCTCCAGCACCCTGGACATCTGCGCGACCTTGGTCCTGCTGTCCCGGAGGAGCCTCTCCTCCGCCATGTACAGCTCCGAGTTCTCGACCGCGACCGCGGCCTGGTTCGCGAACAGCTGGACTATCTCGAAATCGGCTGGGGTGAACGTCCGGCTGCCCTCCCGGTAGATCGTCATGACGCCTATGATCTTCTCCCTGCCCCGGAGGGGGATGGACATGATCGCCTCCTTCTCGTCCGGGGTGCCCTCGACCTTGGTCGCACGGGCGTCCAACGAGGGGTCGTTGACCAGCTCCGCCTTGCCGGTCTTGGCCACGTGTCCCGTGATGCCCTCGCCGACAGGGAACGTCTCGGACATGACCTGGTCGGGGTAGGACCCCCGGGCGTGGACCGGGACCAGCATGGACCTCTCGTCGTCGATCCTGTAGAACGTGAGCGAGTCGTACCATACGACCTCCCGGAGCTTGTCGGAGACGTACTCGTATGTGCCGCCTATCTCTATCTGCCTCTGCATGGACAGCGCGATATCGAGCAGGCCCAGCTGCGACCTCACACGCTGGTTCAGGGAGGACATCAGGTTCGCGGTCTCGAGGGCTATGGCCGCGTGGTCCGCCAGCGACGAGAGGAATATCGAGTCGTTCCTGGTGAACTTGCCGTCCCCGAGCCGGTTGTAGACGTTGATCACGCCGATGCCTCGGCCCTCGATTATCAGGGGCGCGGAGACAATCGACTTGATGTTGAATATCTCGGCGTCCCGGATGCGGAAGTCCGGGTCGGCCATGTAGTCGTTCACGACCTCGGTCTTCAACCTGGACAGGGCACGTCCGGTCACGCCCTTCGCCGCGCTGAAGTCGAGCTTGTCGAGGATGGCGCGGTCGACGTTGTACGACGCGACCCACACGAGCTTGTTCGTCGTCTCCTCCTTGAGGCCGACCATGGCCTTCTCGCCCTTGAGAAGGGACGCGGCGTCCCTGGCCACCTGGTCGAGGACGACTCCGGGCTCCTGTCGGAAGGATATCTGCTTGCTTATCCTGTCCAGGACCGTCAGAGCGTGCTCGCGCTCCTTCGACTCCGTGAACGTGCGGGCGTTCACTATGGCCGTCGCGAGTATGTCCGTGAGCATCTCGAGGAGGGTCACGTCGTTCCTGGTGAACGCGTCCTTGGCCTCGCTCTGTATGTCGAGCACCCCGATCAGGTCGCCCCGGAACAGGATGGGTATCGCGAGCTCGGACTTGGTCGTGCGTATTCCCTTGACCACGTACCTCGGGTCCGCGTCCACATCGCCCGTTACCAGCGTCTCGGAGAAGAACGCCGCGTGGCCGATGATGCCCTCCTTCAGCTTCAGCCTCAGGTCCCTGGGTATCTCGTTCATCCGGGTCCCGTGGCCCGCCTTGAAGTGAAGCTCTCCCCGCTCCTTGTCCATGGCCAGTATGACCACGTGCTGGTAGCCGAACCCCGCGGCGATGGACTTCGTGAACTCCGCCATGAGCTCGTCGGGGTCGAGTATGGATGTCACCACGCGGCTTATCTTGTTGATCGTCGTGAGCTGGCTCACCCTCCTGGCGAGCTCGGCGGTCCTGGCCTCCATCTTCTTCTCGAGCTGCGTCCGGTACTTCTCGAGCTCCACCTTCTCGGACTTCTCCCTGGTCACGTTCCTCAGGACGCCCACGACGCCCAGCAGCCGGCCGTGTCCGTCCACGACAGGGCTTGTCTCGATGTGCACGATGGCCGGGGAGTCGCCGTTGACCGTGAGGGTCATGTCCCCGGACCAGCCTCCTTCGAGCGAGTCCTTGAACGCACGGGTCACGTCGAAGTTCGCGGGGAGCAGCGACGCGTCAGCAGTGGGGCCCCCCATCGTCTTGTCCCTGGGGATGCCCGTGAGCGATTCGAAGGCCTTGTTCAAGTAGACGACGTTGCCATTGGCGTCGAAGACCATCACCGCGTCGGTCATCTGGTCCAGCGAGGAGTACATGTTCGTGAGGAACTCCTCCTTTGAGGCCGACTCCGTGATATCCCTCTCGAAGGAGAAGTAGTACACTTCCCCGGTCTCCTCGTCCTCGTACCTGGTGACAGTGACCTCCCAGGTCGTCCCGTCGGAGGCCCTCGCGGTCCTCGTGAACGGGAAGGCGGAGTCGTCCATGCCGCGCGCGACAGGGCAGTTCTTGCAGAAATCCTCGGATGCTAGCGCGGTCTCGAAGCACTTCTTGCCGACGAGATTGCCGTACTCCTCCCTCAGCGCAGGACCCAAGTAGACAACGGTCCGGTCGTCCCGGACGACGACGGTCCTGTACGGGAGCAGGTCCAGCAACAAAAGCCGCTGCTCCAGCGAGCCCGTGGGCTTGTGATCTCTGAGAGGCTGGGAGGAAGTCCTCGTGATCGTTGTCTCACCCTCTCTGGGCCTTCGACAGCCGACACATAGTGAGCGGTCACCAATAAACGTTTCGAAACGGGCCACTCGCCGGGACACATATGGCACCGAAGGTGCCAGCACCGCGCCGGCGACGGGCGGGCGAAGCCGCTCGGCCCAATAGCTTTAACTAGGGAATCCACGATGGAACCACGATGGCGACCCAGGGACAGGACGACTACGAAGCCCTCTTGGCGAGGGCGAAACAGAAACTGCCACAGAAGCTGGAGTCGCACGACCGGTTCAAGGTCCCCGACCCCGACGTGATGGTCGAGGGCAAGACGACGGTCATACGCAACTTCGCGGACATCGTCGACACCCTGAGGCGCGAGCCCGAGCACCTGCTCGGGTTCCTCCTGAGAGAGCTGGGCACCGCCGGGACGATGGACGGCCCGAGGGTCGTCTTCAAGGGCAAGGTCGCCACAGCCCAGATCGTCGACAGGATAGGCAACTACGTCGATGAGTATGTCCTGTGCTCCGAGTGCGAGAGCCCTGATACGCACATGGTCAAGGACGGACGCACATCTGTGCTGCACTGCGAGACATGCGGTGCCCACAGGCCGGTCCATGTCAGGAAGCCGGTCAAGGCCGAGGAGCAGAAGGCGATCGAGGCCGGGAAGACATACGACTTGTTCATCCAGGATGTGGGGAAGAAGGGGGACGGGATCGCCCGCAAGGCCGAGTTCGTCATCTACATCCCAGGCACGGCCAAGGGCACGCAGGTCAAGGCGAGGATAGAGAAGGTCTCTGGCACCGTCGCATTCGGCGTGCTTGTGTGACCCTTCCGCTCACGGCAGGGATATCCTGCCCCTCACGGACTGTCTCACGGACCCGCCGACCTCGACCTTCCTCACGGACGAGCCTTTCTTCTCGATCCGGACGAGCAGCTTCGAAGGCCTGCCCATGAAATGGCCTTGTTCTATGACGATGCGCTCCGCCGTCTCCTTCGGGATCAGGTCGTGCTCCACCAAGTAAGCCGCGAGTGCACCCGCCGGCATGCCCGATGCGGGGTCCTCGTGGAACGCCGGGGAGGGCAGGTAGCACCTGGAGTGAAGGGTCGTGGCTTCATCGAGGCCGCCCCAGGTGTACGCCATGGCCGCCCCCACCTCCAGCTCCTTGAGCAGCTGGAGGAACTCCTCCTGCCTCGGGGACACGCGCTCGAGGGCGTCCATGGAACGCATCGGGACCAACAGTGTCGGCAGGCCTGTGGAGACCTTGGAGATCGGGAACTCCTTGTAGAATATGGACTCCGCCCCCACCCCGAGCGCGCTCGCTATCTCGGTCACCTCGTCCACGCGGGAATAGAGCGGCCTCCTCTGGGCCATCCAGACCACCTTTGCGCCGTCCGGCCGCTGCTCCACCGAGAACGGGAGCACGCCGAGGGGCGTCTCCGCCCTGCGTCTGCCGCCCATCGCGGCGCCGAACGCGTTCTGCTCCGCCAGGGCCCAGAGCGCCCCGATGGTGCAGTGGCCGCTGATCGGCTCCTCGACGTCCCCCGCGAAGTACCTGAGCCTGACATCGGCCTTCTTCGACTTCAGCACGAAGGCGGTCTCGGGGCCGCCGAGTTCCGCGGCGATCCGCTGCATGAGCGTGTCGTCGAGCGCGTCCGCGCCCAAGACGACCCAAGCGGGGTTGCCGGCGTATAGGTCGCCTGTGAAGACGTCCAGCTTCAGCACGTCCAGGTCTGCCACGGTTGAGAAAACGCGCTCCTCGCTATATGGATGTTCCTCCGGCCGCTGGGCAAAAGTATTTCTAAGCCAGTCTGGGATAGCGGGAGCAGATGGACGCATCTGTCAAGGCGGTCGCGGTCATGGCTGTGATATTCGCCGCGTCGCAGCTCGGCGCCCTCGCGTTGGTGTCCTCGGCCCTCGGGGAGGAATACCAGGCGTTCGAGGAACCGAACGACCCGATGATACCGGTCTACTACATCATCGCGGTGGTGTTGTTCACCTTCGCCGTACTGTATATAATAAAGAAGAAGCGCGAGAACATCGTCAAGTTCGTCTTCATAGGGGCAGTCGGGTTCACCGTGTTCTACGTGATGCTGATCGTCGCGACCCTGTTCGACACCGGCATCCTCGCGCTGCTAGCATCCGTCGGGCTGACCGCGGTGCTGCTCTACTACCTCCTGAAGAAGCCCGAGTGGTACGTGGTCGACGCGACGGGCATACTCATGGCCGTCGGGGTGATCGGCATCTTGGGCATATCCCTGAACATACTCCCTGTTATCATACTCCTCATAGCCCTCGCGGCCTACGACGCGATATCCGTGTACGGCACGAAGCACATGGTCGCGCTCGCGGACGGGGTCACGGAGATGAGGTTGCCGATACTCCTGGTCATACCAAAGAGGAAGGGATACTCGTACCTCGACCAGAAGTCCCTGAAGGAGCAGCTGGATGAGGGGAGCGAGCGCGAGGCGATGTTCATGGGCCTCGGGGACGTGATCATCCCGGGCGTGCTGGTCGCGTCCGCGTTCTACTACCTCCCCGACGCCTTGTTCATGGGACTCCCCGGGAACCTCGTCGTGGCCCTGGGCGCCCTCGCAGGCGGGCTCATCGGCTTCATCGTGCTCATGAGATACGTCTTGAAGGGGAACCCGCAGGCCGGGCTCCCGCTGCTCAACGGCGGCACCGTCCTCGGGTACATCGCCGCGTACCTCATAGTCTTCCAGGACCTGAGCCTGGGCATCTCGCTCCAGTGGTGATTGCCGATGGTCCTGTTGCTCGTTTGTTCCGACCTGCATGGTTCCGAGGAGGCGCTCGCGACGCTGCGGAAGGCCGAAAAGACCACGAGGCCCGACGCGGTCGTCGTGTGCGGGGACTTCACGACCTACGGGTCCGCGGACTACATGCGCAAGGCGCTGGGCAACTTCGAGGCGGACATTCTCGGGGTACCGGGCAACTGCGACACCGATGAGATGCTCAGGATGCTCGAGGAGTCCGGCGGGAGCGTGCACGCGAAGCGCGTCAAGAAGGCAGGACTGGACTTCTTCGGCTTCGGCGGGGGGCTGCCGTCGTCCATGAACATGCCATTCGAGGTCGAGGAGGAGGACATGGTCGCCGGGCTCAGGTCCGTCGCCGTCCGCGGAGGCGTGATGGTCACGCACGCGCCCCCGAAGGGCGCCAACGACCTCAACAGGTCCGGGAAGCACCTCGGCTCCGAGGGGCTGATGGGCGTGGTCCAGGAGTTCAGGCCGAGGCTCGTGGTGTCAGGGCACGTCCACGAGGCGAGGGGCGAGCACGCGAAGGACGGGACCCTGTTCGTCAACCCGGGACCCGCCCGAGAGGGGCGCTACGCGACGGTCGAGCTGGGCCAGACGGTCCAAGCGAGGCTGTTCTGAGTCACTTCTGAGGACTCGACGGGTTCAACAACGTTTTAATACCCCTCCCACTTTCCCATGTCCCGAGAGGTTAGAGATGGCCATTTGGCAGGGAAGGCCTAAGCGCAAGGTCACAGGCGGCAGGATCCGGCTCGCCCGCAAGAAGCGGAAGTTCGAGATCGGCAGAGAGAAGCAGTTCACCCACCTGGGCGCGCGGAAGGTCAAGATCTACAGGACGAAGGGCGCCAACAGGAAGGCGCGCCTGTTGCTCGTGGACACGGCGAACGTCGTCGACCCCTCGACCAAGACCATCAAGAAGGTCAAGATCCTCACGGTCAAGTCCAACCCGTCCAACCCGAACTACGTGCAGCGCAACATCATGACCAAGGGCGCGACGGTCATGACCGAGCTCGGGGAGGCCGTGATCACGTCCAGGTGCGGCCAGGATGGCGTCGTCAACGCCATGCTGATCAAGCCGCAGTGACGCGTTCTCGGGCGGCCGGGGCCTTTTAGCGCTCACGAGGAGCGCGTTATATTCATGCCCTTAGCCCTGACTGTCGGGAGCGTCGACGGCGGGGCGGCCTCGTCCCACCAATATATCTCCTCGGTGCCCTTCGACAGCGCGTCTATGCTCTTCCAGAGCGAGAGCATGTTCTCGCTCACCCTGATGTTCTTGACCGCGCCCACGATCCGCCCGCCCTCTATCTTGAGCAG
>JAUPMC010000062.1 GCA_030836605.1 Thermoplasmatota archaeon
CGAGATTCCGAGGGCGCCCGCGGCCTTCCTCATGCTGCCCTCCCTGGCTATCGCCGCGAGCGCATCCAGCAGCCTCCGGGTGACCTCGGCCCCGTCCGCGACCAGCACCGCCCTGCCCCTGAACCTCATGCTCATCTCCTCTTCTTGAGGCTGAGCGCGCTCAGCAGGAGCATCACGGCGGCGAAGCCGACGAGCACCGCCAGCTGGAGCCACACGTCCCCGAGCCCCCAACCCCTGACCATCACGGACCTGCACCCCTCGACCGCGTACGTGAGCGGGACGAAGTACGAGACGGGCCTGAGCAGGTCGGGCACCGCCTCGATCGGCCAGAACACCCCCGCGAGCAGTATCGACGGGAACAGTATGATGGGCATGAACTGGACCGCCTGGAACTCGTTCTTGGCGTTCGATGAGAGGAGGAACCCGAGGCCCTGGTTCCCCGCCCCCAGCACGAATATGATCAGGAGCACGAGCAGCGGGCTGCCGACTATCTGCACCTGGAAGAGCGCGACCGCGGTCACGAGTATCACGGTGGACTGTATGAGCCCGACGAGCCCGAGCGCGAGGGCGTACCCAGCGACTATCTCCCCTTCGGTCGCGGGCGTCGTCAGGAGCCTGTCGAGCGTGCCCGTGCTCCGCTCATGCACGAACGAGATGATGGAGAGCATGAAGGTCACCATCATCGCCGCGAGGCCCATGACCCCGGGCGCGAAGAAGTCGATGAACTCCGCGCCCTCGCCGTACACTCGGTCCTCCGCGACGGTGATCGGCGGGAGGACATGATACTCCGAGACGACGACCTCCTGGACCGTGAGCCGCACCTCGCCCATGACCGCCTGGGCGATGTTCGAGTTGCTGGCGTCGATGTACACCGTGATCGTGCCCGGACCCCCGGTCGGCACCGACCCGATGTCCTCCACGGATTGCGCGACATTCTCCGTGAAGTTGCCCCAGAAGACGATCGCCGCCCACGCGTCCCCGGACTCGACCTCGGAGACCGCGGATCCGACGAGCGCGGCCTGGTCCGTGGCGCCGAGGTACCCATCCGTTTCTGGATCGAGCAAGTACACTCTCTCGACCTTGAGGATCCCCCCGGCGCGCAACTCGGCCAGGACGGCCTCGGCCGCGGACGAGTTCCCGTCGCTCTCGTCGAGGTTCACGACGACGACCGAGACATCCTTGATGCTCCCTCCGAACGTGTACCCGAATATCGTGATCATGAACAGCGGCATGAGCACCAGGAACCCCACGGTGCGCCTGTCGTGCTTGAGGGACCTGAGCGTCTTCCTCGCGATCGCGAGCACCCTCGTCCACTTCATACGGAGTCCCTCCACGAGTACTCGAGGAACGCGTCCTCGAGGTTCGAGGTCGAGGTGCGCTCCATTAACTCCTCCGGCCTGCCCTCGGCGATGAGCTTCCCCTGTCTCATCATCCCGACGATGTCGCACCTGCTCGCCTCGTCCATGTAGTGGGTCGTGATGATGATGGTCTTGCCCCGGGCCTTCAGGTCCGCGAAGTTCTGCCAGAACCCGACCCTCAGCTCCGGGTCCACCCCGACCGTCGGCTCGTCCAGGAACAGCACCTCGGGGTCGTGTATCATCGCGCACGCGAGCGAGGCCCTGTGCTTCATGCCGCCGCTCAGCTGAGACACGAGGCTGTCCCTGCGCTCCGACAGGTCGACCATCGAGAGGAGCGCCTCCTCCCTCTTGATGTACGCCTCCCGCTCCATGGAGTACAGGGAGCCGAAGAGCTGCAGGTTCTCCGACACTGTGAGGTCTGTGTATATCGCCATCTCCTGGGGCATGTACCCGATGTCCGCGAGCCTCGCGGACAGTGGCGAGTCCTCCCCCAGCACCCTCGCGCCGCCGCTGGTCTGCCTCAGCCTCCCGACGATCATCTTGATGGCGGTGGTCTTCCCGGAGCCGTTGGGGCCTATCATGCCGTAAAGCGTCCCCTTCGGTATGGACAGGTCCAGGCCGGACACCGCCACGAGCCCGCCGAACTCCTTCCTGAGCTTGGTCGCGACCACCGCGTCCCCATCCTTCTCGACGCGCCTCCTCTTCACTCCCTTGCTGGTCTTCATGCGCTTCCGCCCTCCCTCGCTGGCCTCAGCCCGTCCAAGAATATCGAGACGAACCCCCGCACCACCTTGTCGTCCCTCTCAGGGTCGTCAGCCATACCCTGGATCAGGTAGTTCGTGAGGAAGTACGCCTGGACCATCCCGATCATCGCCCTCGCGGCGAGCTCGGGCTCCATCCGCCTGAGCCTCCCGGCGTCCATCTGGCGCTTCAGCATGGACGCGAGGAATTCGATGGCCCTCTGCAGGGGCACTTCCCCGAGGGTCCTCCTCGCCCTCGGCTGCCTCCAGACGTCGTTCATCATCAACATGAACATGTGCCTGTTCGCCTTGAGCATCCCCAGGACCATCGAGACGTTCCTCACCATCATCTCCTCGAGCGGGGTCGAGAGGTCGAACTCCACGGACCTCATGATGGACGGCACGAGCGACCGCTCGGCGAACATCGCCGCGTACAACCCCTGCTTCGTCCCGAACGTCCGGAAGACGGTGACCTCGTTCACGCCGGCCTTGGCGGCGATCTCCTTCGTGGTCGTCCCGGCGAACCCCTTCGCGCCGAAGAGCTCCAGGGCGGCGTCGAGTACCCTGTCGCGCGTTCCGCGCGTGCCCCCGCGCCCCCCCGGCTGACCCCGAGTCATGGATGAAAGTAAGCACTTGCACGCATATAAGGGCTACTGACGCGGAGCGGCCGGAAAGCCGTCCGCATGGGGGCGGGACCACTTCCAGCGCTGACCCGGGGCGGTCACTGGCCGGTCTGAATGATTATATAGACACGGTAACATCTAGAAGTTCGTTCTTGATGCCCTCTAGAAAATACATACTCAAGGTCTGTCTTCTTGGGGACGGTGCTGTGGGCAAGACCAGCCTCGTGCACAGGTTCGTCTACGACGCCTTCGACGACAAGTACATCATGTCGTTCGGGACGAAGGTGTCGAAGAAGACGGTTGAACTCGGGGACACACACGCCGACCTCCTGATGTGGGACATACTTGGGCAGAAGACACACGAGTCGCTCCACAGCGCCTACTATCGGGGCGCGGCGGGCGCGTTGGTCGTATGCGACTTCACCAGGCGGCCGACCCTGGACTCGCTCTCCTCATGGGTCTCCGGCTTCAGGTCCGTCGTCGGGGAGATGCCCGTGATACTGCTCGCGAACAAGAGCGACCTCCAGAAGACGTTCAGCCCCGAGGATGTGCGCGTGCTCGCGTCGACCCTCGGCGCCGAGTTCCTCGAGACGAGCGCCAAGACCGGCCAGAACGTGGAGGAGGCGTTCTCTCGCCTCACCGCGAGGATGCTGGAGGTGGGCAAGTGAGGCAGATCCCGTTCTTCGTCATGCCGGGCGTCGCCCTCTCCCATCTCAGGGAGGAGCTCGACATAGTCGAGGGCGAGCACAGGGCGAGACTCATGCTCTACAGGTACGGGCAGAGGTGCGGCCGCGCCCTGGTCCAGAGCTACGGCCTCTCGTGCAAGTCGATGAGCGAGGTCAGGTCCATGATCGAGCCCATATGGATGGAGGCCGGGCTGAGCAGGATATCCGTGCAGTCCGCCGAGGAGGCGGACATGGTCGTCAACCTGGAGGACTCCATCGAGGCGAAGGAGGGCAGGACGTGCGACTTCGCCAGGGGATACCTGTCGGGCATCGTGTCCGAACTCACGGACAAGAGGTTCGAGGTCGACGAGGTCGAGTGCGCGAGCGAGGGGTACCTCGCGTGCGTGCTTCAAGCCTACGAGGTGGTCGACAACCTCAAGGCCTCCAACAAGGAGGAGCTGGAGACCGCGCGGAAGTACAGCCTCGACTCGGGCTACTCATATCTCATCAAGGAGGAGATCCCGGACCAGGCCTTCGACATATTCGTCGACGCCGCGAAGCACGGGGTGCCTTGCCTGTGCGTCACGAGGGAGTACCCGGAGAAGGTCAAGGAGAGGTACTCGATGAAGGGCGTCCCGTTCCTGTGGCTCTCGATGGACCAGGAGAAGCCGTACTCCAGGGAGCCGTCCAACCTCGCCCTCCTGTACTCCGACATGAAGACCTTCATATCCGAGAACGTGAGCTGCTTCGTCCTGCTCTCGGGGATAGAGTACCTGATCTCCCAGAACGGTTTCCAGAAGGTGCTGAAGCTGCTCCAGCACCTGAACGACAAGGTCGCCGTGACCGACTCGACCCTGCTCGTCCCCATAAGCCCGCTGACCATCTCCGAGCCCGAGCTCAAGATGCTCGAGAAGGAGATGCGCTCGTTCTGAGCTAGGGGGTGCGCTGGTCTTGAAGTACGCTGTGATCATCTGCCCGAAGTGCGGCAAGGCGAAGGGCGTCGAGGCCGAGAGGAAGACGTCGACTTGCCCGTGCGGCAGGACGATCGTGCTCGCACGCGCCAAGTTCTTGTTCGAGTCGAACTCCCCCTCGGAGCTCGCCCGGGCGGTGGCCGAGGCCAACGAGCAGCTCGGGGAGGGCGAGAAGCCGAGGGCCCGCAGGAAGTCGTCCCCGAAGGACCCGTACGCGGGGATCGCGGAACGCGCCCGCGCGATCAAGGACCCGCTCGAGCGCATGCGCGTGATAGCGCAGGAGCTGACCGGGATGCACGGCGGGTTCGGATACGATGATGTCAAGCGGGTCGCCGCGCTCGTGGGACGGGAGACCCCGGAGGACATCATCGCGAGGCTGCAGGAGCACAGCCTCATCTACGAGACCTCCGAAGGCGCTTACCGGTCGGTCTGAGATATCACTTCTTGACCTTCGTGGCCTTCTTAGGTTCCTTGACGCGGCCCTTGAGGGCGTCCTGCACGAGAGCCGGCAGGGACAGCCTGTGGACCTTGACGTAGGCGTACACAACGACGACCGTGGCCACCACCAGCCCGATGTAGTTTATGGGCGGCTCGAAGACCTCGAACATGAAGAACGGCACCATGAGCATGTTGTAGCCGATGTGTATGAGCATCGCCTCCGCGAGGTACGGCTTCACGCTCCCCCGCGCGACGCCCACGCCTATGAACGCGGTCGTGGACCCGTGGAGCAGGATGAGCTGGACCCCGAGGAGCGAGAAGGCGAGCATGTCCACGGCGGTCACGGTCTCGAGCGAGACCGCGCTCGCGTAGATGGACGCGAACGTGAACGTGGACGATATCCCGAGGCCCATGGACAGTCCGTAGAACGCGGTGTCGACCTTCCTCTGGAACCGCGGGAAGTTGAGTATCACGAGCTTCATCAGGCACTCCATCGCCGCGAAGCCGACGATGAGCAGCACGATGGTCTCGTTCCGCGAGATCGTCTGGCCCCAGGACTCGAAGGCGAACAGGACCATGCCGAGCACTATCCCGAGCGCGAAGAACGCGAACAGCTTCCGGTCGTCGAAGAACGGCTTCTCGACCTTCGGGTACGTGTAGTCGTTGAGGGTGTAGAACATCAGCGCTAGGGCGGGGGCGAACCCCGCGATGGCGCTCACGATCATCAACAGGTCTGCCATCTGCGGGGCCCTGTAGCATGCGGGGGTTGATAATTTTATAGTACGTCGGGCGTGTCCCCGTGTAGAGAGGTGTACGGATGACGAGATGCGCTAGATGCGGTATCGAGATCGGCAAGGCGGCGTCATGCCCGACATGCGGGGCGCCCCCGAGCCAGAGCGTGCTCGACAAGGGCGTGACGAAGACGGCCCATGTGACCGGGAAGGTCCTCGAGAAGGGCGTGGACGTCACGGAAGCCGTGGTCCGCGAGACGAAGCCCGCGTTCAAGAAGGCGTTCGACCTCGGGAAGAAGGGCGTCGTCAAGGCGAAGGACAAGACCAAGGAAGTCGCCAAGGACCTCCAGGAGAAGTAGCGCGGGTCAGGCCCTGCGCCGCCGTCCGGCCTTCTCCTTCTGCTTCAGCTTGCCCAGGTCGCCCGCCAGTTTGTCGAAGTAGTGCGCGACCACGCAGCTCTCCGCGCACGCCCCGCACTTGGTGCAGAGCTTCTCGTCGACCTGGATGCCGCCCTCGACCTTGATCGCCCCGGTCGGGCATGTCCTGACGCATATGCCGCACTTGGTGCACATGTTCGCCCTGAGGACCGCCCTCGCGACCGCGTCGAAGAGGTCCGTGGCCTCCTTCGGGCTGGGCGCGACCACGCTGACCTGCCCTCCCGCGAACGCCTTGCCGGAGCCGTTCCCTGCCTTGACGATGGCCACCCCGAACTCCTCGTTGGGCGTGACGTCCCCGATGGTCTTGAGCACCTCCGAGGTCTGCGACAGGGCCCTCGCCTCCGGGAGGGATATCACCGCGTCGACGGAGTATCCGCCGGCGGTGCACGGGCTCACGCCTTTGATGACATTGAGCGCCAGCGAGTCGGCCCGCTTGGGCGAGACGGTCATGCCCAGTCTTTCCGCGAGTTCCTTCATCTTCGGCGGGAGTTCCTTCCAGCGCCAGAAACCGAATGTGATGAACGCCTTAGGAAGAGAATTCGTTTCAGCCCATGCATCGAGCTTCGCATGCCACGCCCGCGCGAGCTCCGGGCTCAACCGCGATATATCCGCGCTCTCGCTCGCCAGGGACGAGGGGCACATCCAGCATCCTACTCTCTCTATGTCCTCGTCGTAGAGGGAGTTGTACGCCAGCTTCCCCGAGATGATGTACAGCCACACCTCGAGAGCGGTCCATTCCCTGATGGGGTTCACGATGACCTGGCCGGGGACGAACGGGTTCTCCTCGATGAGGCCTATCCCGGCCCTCGAGAAAGACTCGAGGCGCCTGTTCCCCTCGACCGTGAGCGTGCCTTCTGGGAACCTCTCCTCGATCAACTTGGCCGCTGGTGCGAGCTTGCAGACCTTGCAGCACCACCTGAAGTCCTTCGCGGGGGGTCCGAACGCAGGCATGTTCTCGTCGAAGGCGTCCTCGGCCTCGGCGACCAGTAGCCTCAGCCCCTCGGCCTCGGCGAACTCCTTCACGTACGCGCGCGTGCGTGGGTGCTCGAGCCCGGTGTTGATGAAGATCGTCGCGAAGTCCCTCGTCACGGACCTCACCAGGTCCAGGACGACCAGGCTGTCCTTGCCCCCGCTGAACGAGACCGACAGGGGGAGCGGGTGTCTCTCCATCGCGTCCTTGATCTCGTGCTCCGCCTTGGCCTTCTTAGCGGCGAGGTAGTGCTGGTTCGCCCTCACGACGGCCTTCGTCCAGGCCTTCTTGCCCGGCACCACCGGGTCCGCCCTGCCGAAGTCCCTCACCTTGACACCCTTGTCGGATGAGCGCAGCTGGGCGGCGTCGACCTTCGCGGAGCCGCATCCGATGAAGCTCCCCATCCGGATGACGACCTCGTCGCCGGTCCTTATCCCGGGGTCGAACGACTGGATGGAGTCGGGCGGGACGTGCTTGCCCTTCATGTGCCCCTCCGCCTTGCTGAGCACCACGGTCTTCTTCGAGTCCCTGGCGGCGAGCATCCTCGCGCCGTCTAGCCTCAGCGTCAGCCTGAAATCCCTGGACTCGAGGTCGTAGGACAGCATCGCCACCCTGCGCCCGTCGATGATGATCTCCTCCGCGCGGTCCTCGCCGGAGGTCTTGTTCAAGAGGACCACCTCGGGCACGAGCTGCTGGACGCCGAACTGCCTGAGGAACAGGTACCTCAACCTGCGCTTCGACCCTTCGAGGGCGATCCTCACCTCTCCCGGCGGCGAGAGCTCCACGCCTCTGCAGGAACCTCCGCACTTGCCGCAGCTCATCCCTATGACAGGCACGTTGCACGTGTCGCACCAGAAGAGCTGCGTCTGGACCTCGTGGCTGTGTTGCATGACGGGCCGTGCTATGACTGAGCCCCGTAATTAATGTGTGCGCCTGGCGCCGTCGGGTGAGGGCGCAACATATAATTATCCGCCCGCAGTCATGAGTATGCATGTCTTGGGGCAGTGACTCTGAACAGCAGATGGTCGAGCCGAGGTACTCCTACAGCTACTCGGTGCCGCCGTACGGCGTGGCCGCCCCCAGGAGGGAGCGGTTCTTCGGCAAGACAGAGCTCAAGCACATAGCCATCGCGGTGACGGTACTCACGGCCGCGTTCACGTTGGTCCTGTGGGACGGCGATTCGGCCACCCTGAGCGGGACCATCGGGCTCGCGGCGCTGGCCGTCGTACTGGGGTTCTTCCTCCACGAGATGGCCCACAAGTACGTGGCGAAGAAGTACGGGTGCTGGGCGGAGTTCAGGGCCTACTACGTCGGGCTCTTCCTCGCGCTGGCCATGTCCACCTTCGGCTTCCTCTTCGCGGCCCCGGGCGCGGTGTACATCGCGGGGAACATCACGAAGGAGCAGAACGGGAAGATCAGCATCGCGGGGCCGGCGACGAACATCGTCATCGCGCTCGCCTGCTTGCCGTTCATATTGGTCGAGTCGATGCCGTCCGTGATCGCGGACATAGCCTTCGGCCTGTTCTTCTTCAACTCGTTCCTGGCGGTCTTCAACCTGCTCCCGATACCTCCGCTGGACGGGTCGAAGATCTGGGCGTGGAACAAGCCGCTCTACATCGTCTCGATGGCGGTGGCCGGGTCACTGCTCGTCCTTGCCTGGTTCTGACGCTTCGGCCGAGGGAGGGCACTTGTCCTCGAGGAACGCGGGGTACCGGAGCTTGTAGATGATGCTCCCGTCCCAGTCGAACATCTTCCCGGGGTTCATGATGTTCTTCGGGTCGAGCGCCTTCTTGATCGCCTTCATCGTGCCGATGGAGTCCGCGCGCTCCTTCTTCATGTACGGCGCCTTCGTGATGGAGACGCCGTGCTCCCCGGTGACCGTGCCGCCGAGCTCCAGGACCTTGTCGAAGATCTCCCCGACGGCCTTCTCCCCGGCCAGCCAGCTCTCCTTCGAGTATGGCTCCACGAGCATCTTCGTGTGCAGGTTGCCGTCCGCCGAGTGACCGTACGTCCCGATGATGACCCCGTGCTTCTTAGCGATGTTCTGGAACGCCACGACCGCCTCCGGTATCTTCGATATCGGGACCGACATGTCGTCTGCCAGGGCTACGGACACGAACTTCTCGCCGTACCTGCTCAGGGAGGGCATGATGGCCTTCCTCGCGAAGGTCCACTCGTCGATCCTCTTCTTGTCCCTCGACTTCTCGGTCGACACGGCCCCGCTCTTCCGGCAGATCTCCTCGACCGTGGCCATCTCCTCATCCACGGCGAGCGGGTGCCCGTCGACCTCTATCATGCACAGCGCCTCGCAGTCCGGCAGCCCGATGTTCATGCACTTGTTGACGGCCTTGATGCAGACCGAGTCCATGAGTTCTATCGCTGATGGCAGGAGCGGCTTCGCGATGATGTTCGAGACGCACTGTCCCGCGTCTTTGAGAGAGTTGAACGCCGCGACCGTCATGCCCGAGGCCTTGGGCTTGACCGTGTACCTCATGGTTATCTCGGTGATTATCCCGAGCGTGCCCTCGCTGCCGACCATGAGCCGGTCGAGCTGGTACCCTGAGGAGTTCTTGAGCGTGCGGGTGCCCGTGTGGATGATCTCCCCGGTGGGCATGACGACCTCGAGCCCCAGGACGTAGTCCCTGGTCGCGCCGTACTTGATCGCCCTCATGCCGGACGCGTTGGTGGCGACCATGCCCCCGATGGTGCACGCCTCGCCGCTCCCGGGGGTGGCCGGGAACCAGAAACCCCGCTTGCCCAGCTCCGCGTTCAGCTTGTCGTACACGACCCCGGGCTCGACGATGCAGTACAGGTCCTCGACGCTGATCTTCTTGATCTTGTTCATCTGGGTCATGTCGACTATGATCCCGCCCTTCACGGGGACCGTGTGGCCGCACATCGCCGTGCCGGCGCCCCTCGGGACTATCGGGGTCTTCGTCCTGTTGGCCAGCTTGACGACCTCTGAGACCTCCTGGGCGCTCGCGGGCCTGACGATAGCATCGGGGGTCACATGGTGTATGGACGCGTCGAAGCCGTAGACGTACAGGTCCGCCGTCTTCGTCGACATGCGTTCCTTGCCCACGATCTTCTCCAGCTCAGCCACCAATGCGCGCCTCATATGGACCGGATGGTCAAGCGTGCCGCGTCGATAAAATGATTTTCACTGACCGGGTAGGCCGCGCCCACGCGCCACGGCCCGCGGGCGAGGTCAGGAAACGATAAGTACACCTTGGCAGATGCTTCGGCCGGTACCATGCTGAAGCTCATAATCTTCGGCCCGCCGAGCGCGGGGAAGGGCACGCAGGCCCAGAGGCTGTCGAAGGAGTACGGGTTGCCCCAGGTCTCCACGGGAGACCTGCTCAGGGAGGCGGTCGCGAAGAAGACGCCCCTCGGGGTCAAGATCAAGTCGTATCTCGACACGGGCAAGCTCGGCCCGGACGACCTCATCGTGCAGCTCATCAAGGAGCGCGTGTCGAAGCCGGATTGCGCCAACGGCTACCTCCTCGACGGGTTCCCGAGGACGATGGGGCAGGCGAAGGAACTCGACAAGATGACGGACATCGACCTCGTCCTGAACATCGCCGTCGACCATGAGTCCCTGGTCGAGCGCGCGGTCGGCCGCAGGATATGCATGAAGTGCAACTCGGTGTACAACGTCACGTCCAACCCACCCAAGAAGGCGGGCGTGTGCGACAAGTGCGGCTCCGGACTCATCCAGAGGGACGACGACAAGGAGGCGACCGTCAGGAACAGGCTCAAGGTCTACCAGGAGCAGACCGCCCCGTTGATCGAGCACTTCAGGAAGAAGGGCAACATAGTGGACATCGACGGGTCGAAGGGCATCGACGGCGTCTACTCGCAGATGACCAGTGCAATCAAGAGACTGAAGAAGTGACCGCGGAGCGTCCCGCAGGCATACAGCTTGTACCTCCCGTCAAATGGCCGTAGCGCTATATGCGGCCCCTCGATGGCCAACGATGTACATCGTGCGGGGCGCCGTCTCTGCGCGCCAGTGCCTTTGATATAGCGGAGTGTTGCTCCGAACCTCGTTCGAAGTAGCGATTCAGGGGGGAACCTGAGTGTACGGGACTCGCAGGATTATTGCGTGCGCGGGGATGGCCTTTGTGATCATGGCGTCGAGCTTGATGTTCTCGCTCAGCGCATTGGGAAGCGATGTCGCCGCAGCCGGGGCGGACCTCACAGTGTCTGATGTACTATGGATCGACATGCACGGAAGGACGGGGTCGACGGACGCGGTCCTGACCTCCGGTCAGCCCTTCACCGTGCTGGCCACCGTTGAGAACATAGGGTCCAAGGACGCTGGCAGCTTCATCACGGACCTGCGCGTCGACGGGGCGTCCCTGGGGGGCGTCGTGTCCGCGGATGGTCTAGTCGCCCACGGTTCGCTCGTCGTGACGTGGGCCGGTATTGTCGTGTCTGAGTGTCTTCAGCACGAGGCCCTTGTCGTCGCGGACTCCGGGTCCCAGGTCGCAGAGGTCAACCCTGAGGGGACAGCGGAGGCCAACAACGAGAGGGCGGAGGTCTTCGGGATCGTCCCGGCTAAGTGGACCTTCGCGGTGTACGCCGATGGCGACAACAACCTGGAATACTACGCGTACCTGGACTTCCTCGAGATGGCGCTCGTAGGTTCATCCCCCGAGGTCAACCTCGTCATCCAGATCGACAGGGTCCCTGGGTACTCGAACGATTCGGGGGATTGGACGGACGCGAAGAGGTTCCTCGTGACACAAGGCATGGAGCCTCTCGCTGAGAACGCCTATGAGGACTTGGGAGAGGTCAACATGGGCGACGGGGCCGTGCTCGCCGACTTCGCGGCCGACACATTCGACAGGTTCAGGGCCGATCACACCAGCCTGATACTCTGGGACCACGGGTCCGGCTGGTACGGCGGGTGCTGCAGGGATATGACCTCCGCGAACGATTCCCTGGGTACGGACGAGATGAGGCAGGCCATGGAGGAAACCGTGGCCGTCGTCGGCGCGAAGGTGGCTGTCATAGGGTTCGACGCGTGCGTGATGGGCTCCATGGAGGTCTGCTACGCCTTTGAAGGCCTCTGCGAGGACTTCGTGGCGTCGGAGGACATGCTCCCGGGGACGGGCTGGCCGTACGACGCCATCCTTCAGAGGCTCGTGGAGACGCCATCGATGGGCCCGGAGGAACTGTCCGAGATTATGACGGCTGAGTACGTCGCCGAGTACCCGGACACATCGATCTCGAGCGAACCGCGGCGGCATCGCCTCTGCGGCCAGCCAGCACCGCGCCTTCGGATGCAGCGCGCGCATCCACAACTCCTTCGGATGCCCGTCCGGTTGGTAGAAGTCCC
>JAUPMC010000063.1 GCA_030836605.1 Thermoplasmatota archaeon
CTGGCTCTCGTGATATCTTCGATGTTGATAAACCTAGCGCAGAACGGCCGGACGGGCGTCGAAACCCGTTCATACACGCTTGGACTTGCGCGCTTTCGCCTTCCGGCCCTCGGGCCTGAGACGGATTTCAACTTCCTTCCCCGGCTCGTACCCCTTGAGGCTGCTGAGCATTCCCCGGACGGTGTCGTCGACTATCTCGGAGACGAATGTCCCGGTGGCGATCCTCTTCCCCCCCACTGTGATCATGACGCCCCTCGACGGGAGCTCCTTGCAGTCCTTGGGCTTCCTCCTGCCCTCCGCTATTGCCCTGGCCATCGATTGGCAGTCGAGCCCGCACTTGTGGCAGTCCAGCCCCGGGAGCGAGCCCAACGCGCGCTCGAACAGGACCTCCTTCGTCACGTAGTGAGTGAGTTCCGTGACCGTCGGGTTGGATAACACGGTGCCATCCCTGGGCTTGATGTCCCCGAGGGCCACCTTCGGGTAGGGGCCGTCCTTGAGCCCCTCGATTATCACGACATCTGGTGAGAACGCGCCCTCGAGCATCCCGACGATCTTCTCCACCGGGACCTCGCCCCTAATCCTGACGACGGTGCCCTCCGACGTCATAAGGGCGACGGGGTCGCTTCCGGCCCTTGAGTGCCTCCATGTGTCCTTGCCCTCCTCGTCCGCGACATCCGCGTGCGCGGAGTGCTTGACCGAGGCCACTTTGAGCCCGCCCTTGACGAGTGAGGCGACGAGACCCTCGACGACGGTAGTCTTCCCGGAGTCCTGATACCCGTATATCCCGAGGATCATGTCCTCACCGGGGCGGCAATCGGGAAGGCGGGAGATATAAGTTGAGTCGCTCGGGCCGGGGTCTCACTTCCTCCTCAGGAGTGCGCCGACCATCCTCGGGATGCTAGCGTATATGGAGTCCTCTGACCAGTCCAGCTCCTCCTTCTCGCACACGGTCGACTCGCTCAGTCTCGACGCGACCTCCCTCAGCTCATCAAGGTCCTTGTCGGTCGCCTTCCCGTGCGCCACGACGCCGTCTATCCTCTTCATCATCTCGCGGGCGCCGATGGTCCTGCGCTCGACCCTCTCCGCGGCCTCCTCGCTGATGAGCCCCATGTCCCTCTTGATGGCGTTCAGGCCGAGCCCGGCGGAGTACGTGGCATCCACGATGGCGTCCCTCGAGAGCCACCGGGTCTCGTAGTTCAGGACGTATTTCCAGGTCGGCATCGTCGCGAGCCTGATGTGGTCCTCGACGGTGGACGCGAACAGCCGGTAGCCGAGCGCGTCCGCGTGCTCGAACGAGTTCCCCCCTGGGTCCAGGAACGGCGCCAGCGGGCTGATGAACGGGAAGAGCCTCCCGTCCTTGAAGCGCTCGTAGAGCGCGCGCGTGTACTTGACCGTGCCCTCGACGGACTCCTTGGTCTGCGTCGGCAAGCCGATCATGTAGAACAGGTCGAACCGGTTGCAGCCGGCGTCGAGGAACGCCTCGGCGGACTTCTCCATGCCCGCCGTGGTGTACGGCTTCCCCTGGGCCTTCCTGACATCGTCGTCGTGGGTCTCCGGTGACATCTGGACGCTGAAGCGGTCCACGCTGCCAGCGACCTGCTGCGCGAAGTCCTTCCCCGCGGGCGTGAACAGCTCGATCACGACCTCGTTCCCGACCTTCCTCGACTTGAGCTCCTTCAGGAACCTGTCGGCGTATGCCTTCCCCGCCTGCCTGACGTCCCCGACGACGAAGGTCGCCCCCTTGATGTACTCCTCCGCCCGGGAGATGTCCTCCGCGAGCAGCTCCGGGGACCTGTAGGCGGGCTTCTTCCTCCCGAAGTTCCTCGCGAACGAGTCGCACGAGCCCGCGCAGTTCGAGCAGTTGTGGGTGCAGCCCCTGACGGCGACCGCGATGGACATCGGGTTCGCCTTCCAGTTCCTGTAGGGCATGTTGCCCGAGAGGTCCCTGTACCGGAGCACCTTGCGGACCATCAGCCCGTAGTCTATGACGATGTCGTCGAGCGTGTCAGGCACGTGCGAGAGCGGGTTCGCCTTGGGCGCCCCATGGCTCCTCCACGAGAGGTTGGGGACGCCCTCTAACCCCTTGCCCTTCTCCGCCGCCTCGAGCAGCCCCTCCATGGGCACCTCGGTCGAGTCTCCCCTGAGCACGAAATCGACCTGGGGGTACTTCGAGAGCAGTTCGGAATGGTAGTACGACGCGCTGAAGCCCCCCAAGACCACGGGTATGTCCGGGTGGTGCGCCTTGGCCATCCTGGCGAGCTCGAGCGCCCCCTGGACGTGAGGCATCCAGTGGAGGTCTATGCCGAACATCCCGGCATCGAGCGACTTCACGAACCTCTCGGGGTCGAACCTCTTCGACATCAGCATCTTGTTCGCGATGTTGACTATGCGGACCTCGAACCCCTTCGACTCCAGGTGCGACGCTATCGTCGTGAAGCCGATGGGGTACATCTCGAACACCGGCGTCGAGGGTATGAGGTCGCTGACGGGCCCCGGCAACAGGGCCTTCTCCCTGAAGTCTATCACGCTCGGCGGGTGCAGCAGCACCAGGTCCGGACGGGCCATGATCCCCTTCAAATCCAGGCGGCCTATTAAACTCTTTTAAGTTACGGCCAGTGCCTGGTGGCCTAAGCTGCCGGCAAACTAGATATCTCCGGGATGGCGATGACGATGTGAGGTCGTCCTAGATGAGAACCAAAGTCCTGTCCGCCGTGGCAATGCTGTGTTTGGTGTCCGCGCTCGCCGTGTCGTCCTGCGTCTCCGCCGAGGAGCGCGCGATCCTGGCGGGCGACTCCTTCTCCGTGGAGGTCGAGCTGTCCATGCTCGGATTCCTCACATACTCGTGGAGCTCCGACGAGCCTCTGTCGTTCGCGATCACCGACCCCTCGGGCAACCAGTTCCCGTACGGCACTAACACGACCTCGGGGGACAGCACCCTGCCGCTGTGGTCGCCGGGCACGTACACCCTGACATGGTACAACTACGGCTCATCGACAGCTCATCTCAGCTTCGACCTGTCAGAGCCGTTCAGCGAGGTCGAGGTGATCGAGGAGACGATGTGGACGTTGACTCTGATCGGGATCATCATCGCGGTCGGTCTGGTGGCCGTCGTCGTGATAGTCGTCATAGTCCTCGTCATGAGCGACAAGGGGAAGAAGTCCGCGCCGCCCGTCGGAGGCCCCTCGCCGCTGGCCTCGCAGGCGCTATCGACGGGCCACTGCCCGACCTGCGGCGTCCAGATAGACACGAACGCGTCGTTCTGCGCCAAGTGCGGGACCAGGTTCAAGTGATCTTACTCGGCGTTTGCCTCGGAAACCCCTTAAACCCCACCTTTACGTCATCTTTCGCCCGCCGACTTCGGACAATCGAAAACCTCGGGCCGGAACCGCAAGGTGTTCGATACTGACTCGACTTAAGGCCCGCGTGTTCGACTGAAAACGCTTAATACTTTGTCGTGAATCCGAGGGCGATGCTAGCAGAGGACTACATGGGAGTAGCGATTTTCGCCCTCCTAGCACTCCTCATCCCGCCATTGGTCTTCCTGCTCACGCGTTACTTCCGCCCCGACAGACACGACCCCCGGGGTGAGACGACATACGAGTGCGGCGAGGTCCCGATAGGCACGGCGCAGATACAGTTCCACTTCCAATACTACATGTACGCCATCCTGTTCGTCGCGTTCGACCTCGTCACGGTCTTCGTGCTCATGTGGGCCCTCACATTCGACAGCCTCAGCGACCTCGCGAAGGTCTTCATGTTCATGTTCCTGGGAGTGCTCCTCGTAGGCGTGACGTACGCCCTGAAGAAGGAGGAGATACTCTGGATATGAGCCAGGACAAGGACTCCCTCGGGCAGGTGCTCATGTTCCGCTCGAAGGACTTCCTCGAGTGGTCCGACGAGGCCCTGGCCACTGTGCTCAAGAGGTCCCCGGTCGGCGGGGCGCTCGACCTGGTCCTGAAGGACTTCTTCAACTGGGCCACGAGGAACTCCATGTACCCCCTCCACTTCGGCATCATGTGCTGCGCTCTCGAGATGGCAGTCTCGTCGGCGCCGCGGTTCGACGCTCAGCGGATGGGCGTCATCTACAGGTCCACCCCGAGGCAGTGTGACATACTGCTCGTCAACGGCCCAGTCAGCAAGAAGCTCAAGCCCGTCCTCAGGAGGCTCTACGACCAGATGCCGGGGCCCAAGTGGGTCATAGCGATGGGCGAATGCGCCATATCGGGCGGGCCTTTCTACGACAGCTACAACGTGGTCAAGGGCGTGGACCAGTTCATACCAGTCGATATCTACATCCCGGGGTGCCCGGCCAGGCCAGAGGCGCTCATAGACGCCTTCCTGAAGCTGCAGAGGAAGATCAAGGCGGAGAAGCGGGGGCTGCTGACGGGGAAGTGAACGACACCGGGGGGACGATGACATGGTAGAAGGGGGAAGAAGGGGCGGAGGAGGCGGGCAGGAGCTCGAGAGGGCCCCTACACGCGTGGACGCCGACCCCGAGGAGCGCGTCCTCACGGGGCTCATGGAAGGGTTCCCGTCATCGCTGTCCGAGGCGAAGCGCGTCAGGCCAGGTCTCCTGCGCGCGCGCATCAAGAGGGAGGACCTGTACGATTCGTGCAGGCTCCTCAGGGAAAGCCTCGGCTTCGAGCACATGTCGATGATATCCGCCGTGGACTACCCTGACAGGTTCGAGGTCGTGTACCACGTCTCGAGCTATCAGAACAACATGACGCTCGAACTCATCACTACGACGCCCAAGGACGACCCGAAGGTCGACTCCGTCTCCGACATATGGGGCGGGGCCAACTGGCAGGAGCGGGAGGCGTACGACCTCATGGGCATAACGTTCGAGGGCCATCCGAAGCTGGAGCGCATCCTGATGCTGAAGGACACGCTCTACCATCCGCTCCGGAAGGACTTCAGGGGGTGACCTGGACGGCCGAGATGTGGATCAACATGGGACCGCAGCACCCGATGACGCACGGGCTGTGGAATCTGCGCATCAAGGTCGACGGCGAGACCATCGTCGACGCCGAGCCAGAGGTCGGCTACCTCCACAGGGGCATCGAGAAGATCTGCGAGAACAGGACTTTCACCCAGGTCATACCGATCACCGACAGGCTCTGCTACGGCTCCTCGATGAGCTGGAGCCACCTGTACTGCAGGTCCGTCGAGGACCTGATGGGGCTCGAGGTGCCCCCGAGGGCGCAGTACATCAGGGTCGCTGTCCTTGAGATGCAGAGGATAGCGTCGCACCTGATGTGGCTCGCCGCGTACGCCGCGGACCTGGGCATGATGGCCGGGTTCATATACGGCATGAGGGACAGGGAGGTCTTCGTAGACCTCCTCCAGGACCTGACAGGCTCGAGGCTCACCTACAACTACCCGCGCGTGGGCGGCGTCTCCCACGACGTCCCGCCGGGCTGGGACAAGGATGCCCTGCGCGCGTGCGACTACATGGAGCAGCGCCTGAGGGAGTACGAGGACATCTACGAAGGCTCCAAGATATTCATGATGAGGAACGTCGGCGTGGGCGTCCTGAAGAGGGACCTCGCGATGAACCTCGGCGTCACCGGCCCGCCCATGAGGGCGAGCGGCGCGAAGTACGACCTGCGCAAGGACAGGCCGTACGAGGCGTACGACGAGATGGACTTCCAGGTCTGCTCCCGGACCGAGGGCGACTGCTTCGCCAGGTACCGGGTAAGGATGGACGAGATGTGGGAGAGCTGCAGGATCATCCGCCAGGCCGTCCAGAAGATGCCCAAGGGCGAGTGGAGGGTCGTGGCGCCCAGGAACGCCCCGGCGGGCACTGGCGTGGCCATGGTCGAGGACCCCAGGGGCGAGGGCATGATGTACGTCGTCGGCGACGGCACGGACCGACCCTATAGGCTCAAGATCCGGAGCCCGATATTCGTGACGGTGTCCGCGGCGCCCCAGTTCCTGGTCGGTTACAAGATCGCTGATGTCGTGGCCATCATGGGAGGCCTCGACATGTGCATCGGGGAGAACGACAGGTGATGTCATGAACCTCTACGAATTCTGCAACATCATCATCGTCTGGCTCGTCGACCTCGTCAACAACCTCTGGTACTGGCTCGGGGACTTCCTCCCCTGGGTGTTCGGGGACTTCTTCACATGGGCGGGGGACCTGGCCGCCTCGGACGGACACATAGCCGCCATGACCATCCTGCTGGAGGTGCTGGTGGTCCTCATCGTCGCGATCGTGAACGTGCTCAACTTCATATGGCTCGACAGGAAGCTGAGCGGGCGCATATTCGACTTCTACGGGCCGTACTACGTGGGCTACAGGATAGGGGGCTGGCTCCAGAACATCGCGGACGGCATGAAGCTGTTCGTCAAGGAGATCATCACCCCGAAGGACGTCGACAGGCTCGGGTTCGTCCTGGCCCCGGTCATATTCGTCAGCTCGTCCTTCCTCATACTCGCGACCATACCGCTGAGCCCGAACTTCGGGGTCTCGACCAACATGGACGGGGACTTCGTGGCCGCGGGGGTGCTGTTCGCGTTCGCCGCCTTCGCCATCGCGCCCTTCTCTATCCTGCTCGCGGGGTGGTCGTCCAACAACAAGTACACGCTCATAGGCGGCATGAGGTCTGCCGCCCAGATGATGAGCTACGAGATACCGCTCCTGCTGGTGGTCGCGAGCGTGTTCCTCCTGTCCGGGGACTTCAGCTTCGTCGGCGTCGTCGACGCCCAGCACGACGTGTGGTTCGCCATCCCGCTCTTCATCGGCTTCATAGTGTTCCTCGTCTGCATCGCAGCCGAGGTCGAGGTCACGCCGTTCGACCTGCCCGAGGCGGAGGCGGAGCTCGTCGAGGGGTGGACGACCGAGTACTGCGGCATGCGGTTCGGGTTCTTCATGATGACATCGTACCTGAGAGGGTACGCGGGAGGCGCGCTCGCCACGGCGCTCTTCCTGGGCGGATGGCAGGGCCCGGCCCTCATCCCCGATGAGATATGGTTCCTGATCAAGGCCTACTGCGTGTTCGTGGTCATCGAATGGATGAGATGGTCGGTCCCGAGGGTCAGGGTCGACCAGATACTGAACCTCGGCTGGAAGAGGCTGATGCCCTTGGCGATGCTCAATCTCGTCATCGCCGCCGCGCTGAAGACCATGGGGTGGTTCTGAATGGCGGAGGCGGAAAGGGGCAAGGTGAGCTTCTTCGGGTATGTCCTGCGTCCGATGATGCGCACGGGCAAGCAGCTCGTGCGGTCGCTCGTCCTGGGCAAGCCGAACACGGTCCTGTACCCGCACCAGAAGCTCGTCCTGCCGCAGGTGTACCGGGGGAAGCACACGCTCGATTTCAAGAAGTGCATCGGCTGCGGGAACTGCGTGACGATCTGCCCGAACGACTGCATGTGGCTCGAGAAGCTCGAGGACCCGGAGCTCGGCAAGATAGAGCGCCCGGGCGTGGACCTCGGGAGGTGCCTGTTCTGCGGGTTCTGCGCGGAGGTCTGCCCGACCTGCGCCCTGCACATGACGACGGAGTTCGAGCTCGCGGGCGGGGACCGAGAGAGCTTCAAGCTGGGCCCCAAGGACATCAGGGACGACGGGTTCGCGGGGTCGTTCAAGGAGGAGCGGACGAAGCGCGCCGTGCCCACGCTGGACCTGTCGAAGTGCACCGGGTGCGAGAAGTGCGCGGGTGAGTGCCCGGAGATGTGCATCGCGATGATCTCGATGGACAAGGTCGGGAGGAAGAAGCCGGAGATCAACCTCGCGAAGTGCTCTTCGCAGGGCAAGTGCGCCGCCGTGTGCCCCGAGAAGGCGCTGACGATGACAGAGGTCTACGAGTCCTACTTCGAGATGCCGCAGCCGAAGTTCGTCCTGGAGAGCTGCTCTGGGTGCGGCGCCTGCGCGCGTGCGTGCCCCGCTGAGGTGATATACATGCTCGAGATGCCAGGCACTGAGAAGACTCTCAAGGACGGCAAGAAGGGCAAGCCGAAGAAGAGGGCCGTGTTCGTCCTGGAGAAGTGCGTGGGATGCGGCAGGTGCTTCAAGGTCTGCAAGTTCGAGGCCATCGAGATGCCGGGGGTGTCCAAGTGACCTGGGAGCTGTTCGTGTTCATGTTCCTCGCCGCGAGCGCGCTCGTGTCCGCGCTCATGGTCGTGCGTTCGCGCGAGATAATGCACAGCGTGGTCGCCCTCGCGACATGCTTCGTGTCGATGGCCTGCCTATACGTCATGCTCAACGCGGAGTTCGTCGCAATCGTGCAGATACTGGTGTACGTCGGCGCGGTCGTCGTGGTCATCCTGTTCGGCATCATGCTCACCAAGCGCGAGATAATGGAGAGTGAGAGGCGATGAGGCTGGGCGACCTGGTCAAAGGACTGTCCCTCGTGCTCCTGGCGTTGCTCCTCGTGCTCGCCGTGACGGATGTCTCTTGGCCCGAGGGGGACATGGACCCGATATCCAACTACGACGTCTCGGAGTCGATGTTCGGGACAGAGAGCACCTCCGGATACTCGCTCGTCGTGCTGATGATAGGGCTGCTGCTGCTCGTGGCCATCCTGGGCGGCGTGTTCCTGGCGAAGGAGGAGAAGGAATGATCCCGATCGAGTACTGGCTGGTGTTCAGCTCCCTCCTGTTCGTCATAGGGGCGTACGGCGTCCTCACCCGCAGGAACGCCATCGTCGTGCTCATGTC
>JAUPMC010000004.1 GCA_030836605.1 Thermoplasmatota archaeon
GGAAGGCGTCTGAAGGAGAGCGTCCTCGACGACGTGCTCAACGAGCTCCAGATGGGGCTCCTGGAGGCGGATGTCGCGCTGCCGGTCGCTGAGGAGCTCACCGAGAAGGTCCGGGCGTCCCTGGCGGGGAAGAGGATCGACCGGGGGTTCAAGATCGAGGAAGCGATCCACCTCGCGTTCAGGGCCGCGGTCAAGGATGTCCTCGGCGGGCAGAGGTTCTCGCTCAAGGAAGCGATTGACGCGAAGGCCTCCACCTATGTCATCATGTTCGTGGGCATCAACGGCACCGGGAAGACGACGGTGATAGCCAAGCTCGCCAGCAGGCTGCAGCAGCACGGGTACACCGTCGTGCTCGCCGCGGCCGACACGTTCAGGGCGGGCGCCATAGAGCAGCTCACGATCCACGCCGACAAGCTCGGGTGCAAGATCATCAAGCACAAGGCGGGCGGCGACCCGGCGGCGGTCGCCTACGACGCCGTCGAGCACGCGAAGGCCAGGAGAAGGGGCGTCGTGCTCATTGACACCGCCGGCAGGATGCAGACCAACACGAACCTGATGGACGAGATGAAGAAGATCAAGAGGGTCTCGAAGCCGGACCTCGTGGTCTTCGTCGGGGACTCGCTCGCGGGCTCGGACGCTGTCGAGCAGGCTCGCAGGTTCCACGAGGCGGTCGGGATCGACGCGGTGGTGCTCACGAAGATAGACGCTGACGCCAAGGGCGGGGCCGCGCTCTCGATCGCGAAGGCGGTCGGCCGGCCGATAGCGTACGTCAGCTACGGCCAGGAGTACGACGAGTTCAGCAAGTTCGACCCTGACTGGATGGTCGCCCGCATCTTCGGGGACAGGCAGAGCGGCTCATCGAAGGATTTCTAGCCGCGCCTGACGCCGTCGCCGGCGAACAGCAGGGCGTACACCTTCGCATCGCCCATGAGGTTGTCGATCACGCAGTACTCGTTCGCGTCATGCGCCACGCTGGCCACCGTGGCCCATACGACCGCGTCCATGCCGTCGCGCCTGAACGGGGCGGCGCAGGTCCCGCCGCCGATCCCGGTGGGCTTCGGGGTGACCTTGCGCGTGAGCGCGATGGCCGCGGACAGCCTCTGGACGACCTCGGAGTCTAGCGGGGTCCTTGGGGCGGCCTCAGCCTTCTGCAGGAACGAGAGCGATATCTGGACGTGCTCGGACCTCGATATGTCGTCGGCCACGGCCCTCAGGTCGGCCATGACCTCGTCGAGCGGGTAGCCCGGGAGCACCCTGAAGTCGAACGCGAACCTCTGCTTCCCCGGCACGGTGTTCACGTTGGGGCCGTTGGACTCACACCTGGTGGCCTCGAACGTGCTCCTGGGGGGGTCGAACAACTCGTCGCGCGCGGCGTACTTGCCCCTCAGCTTCGCCACCGCGGCCAGCATGAACTTCGAGGCGGCCTCGAGGGCGTTCACGCCCTTGTCCGGGGTGCTCGCGTGGGTCTGCTTCCCCATGACCTCGACGTCTATCCACGCGATGCCTTTCTCGACCACCTCGAGCTCTGACCCGTCGGTCGAGCCGTGGTCCGGGACGACCACCAGGTCGCCCTTCCTGAATATGTCCTTCGCGAGCAGGAAATCGATGCCGTGCACATTGCCATGTTCCTCGTCCGCCACCATCACGAGGCCGACATCGATCTCCGGCACGATGCCGGACCGCACGACCGTCGCGAGGCCGTAGAGCGACGCCATCAGCTCCTGGCCGTTGTCCTCGGAGCCGCGGCCGTATATCCTGCCGTCCTTGATGGTCGGCTCGAACGGGGGAGTGCCCCAGGCGGACACGTCGCCCTCGGGGACCGTGTCCATGTGAGATATGACCCAGAGCCTCTTCGGGCTCCTGCCCTTGACCCGTATGACGATGTTCGGCCTCTTGCCCGACGGGACGTTCGGGTCCGACGACTCGATGACCTCGACGTCCTTCAGGCCGAGCCTCTTGGCCAGGGCGACGATGTGCTTCGCCCTCTCGTGCTCGCCCTCGCCCCCGCTTTCCGGGCCGACGGCCTTCACGCGCAGCATGGAGCAGAAGTCCTTCACGAGCGCGTCCCGCTGGGATTCCACGGCGTTGGTTAACTCTCTCGCATCCAATCTGATCAGCCCTGTTCCGGTGCGTCGCGTATGCGCGCGCCCGGCTAAGTGCCTTGTGGAGATTACCTCTCGACGAGCATCGCCACGGCGTTCCCGCCGCCCAGGCACAGGGTCGCCAGGCCCCTCTTCGCGCCCTTGGCGCCCATTGCGTAGACGAGCGTCGTGAGGACCCTCGCGCCGCTGCAGCCGATCGGGTGGCCCAGGGCTATCGCGCCGCCGTTGACATTGAACCTGTCATCGGGCACATTGAGCGCCCTCTGGACGGCGACCGAGGCCGTCGAGAATGCCTCGTTGTGCTCGAAGAGGTCGATGTCGTTGACCGTCAGCGAGTTGCGCTCCAGGAGTTTCCTCGCGGCGTCGATCGGCGCCTCCATGAGCAGCTCGGGCTTCGTCCCCGTGGTCACGTAGTCGACCACGCTCACGAGCGGCTTGATGCCTTTCTCTCGCGCGAGGTCCGAGTCCATCACGACGAGCGCGGACGCGCCGTCGTTGATGCTGGACGAGTTGCCCGCGGTGAGCACGCCGTCGTTCCTGAACACGGGTTTGAGCTTGGCGAGCGACTCGAGGTTTGTGTCCTCCCTCGGGCCCTCGTCGACCGCGAACTTGACCGGCCCCTTCTTCGAGGGCATCTCGACCGGGACGATCTCATGGTCGAAGGCGCCAGACTTCATGGCCGCCAGGGCGCGCTGGTGGCTCCTGAACGCGAACGCGTCCGCGTCCTGCCGGGTCACGTTATGCTTCTGGGCGACTATCTCGCCCGTGTTGCCCATGTGGAAGTTGTTGAAGACGTCCCACAGGCCGTCGCGCACCATCGAGTCGACGAGCTGCGAGTCGAACATCTTCAGGCCGAACCGCGCCTTCTCCAGGAGATACGGCGCGCTCGACATGTTCTCCATGCCGCCGGCCACTATGACCTTGCCCTTGCCCGCCAGTATGGCGTCCGAGGCGAGCATCACGGCCTTCATGCCTGAGCCGCAGACCTTGTTTATCGTGAGCGCGGACACGGAGTCCGGGAGGCCGCCCCAGAGCGCCGCCTGCCGCGCGGGGTTCTGTCCCAGGCCGGCGGGCAGCACGTTGCCCATTATGCACTCCTCGACGTCGCCGGGGCCGATGCCGGCCCTTCTGACGGCCTCACTCACGGCCACGGCGCCTATCTTGGTCGCGGGCATGTCCTTGAGACCGCCCCCGAACTTGCCTACTGCGGTCCTCGTGGCGCTGACAATCACAGGTTGAGCCATCACAAATCACACCCATCTCACCCCTTGAACCGGGGTGCTGGATTCTATCGCGATGATTCCCCTGAGCGTATTTATATTTTGTTGATGTTACCCCTCGGCATTCGCCGTAACGGCTTGTGAAGGTGCCGCCTGGACGACACGGGCGGCTCGTACCATCCCACGGATACCGACCGGGCGACCGGCTCGAACTCGGCCGCGGACTTGGGGGCCCGCGCGCCACAGACCTTGCACCTATAGCCCTGACCTGAGCCCATCGACCCCATGCGCTTCCCGCACTTCGGGCACTCGGGGTTCGAGACCTTGCGGACATGCGAGGACAGACGGACTACCTGCAGTTTCTCGACGTTCAGGGAGCGCGGGGACGACCTGACGGAGCCGTATGCGACGATCTCGTCACCAGGGAGCAGTCCCCGGGCCGCGTCCCTCATCCCTCGGGACTGCTCGTAGAACGCCGCGTCGATCTCCGCGCCGTCGCCCAGCCTCAGGACGACATGGCCGCCAGGGACCGTCACCGGCTCGGATGACACGGTCCCGCGGACCTTCGCGGAGTCGCCCGGCCTCAGGTCCCGCACCCTCCGCCTGGCGATATGGTCCTCCGTCCCCTGGTTCGACATGTACAAGAGCCACTTGTCCGGCCGCTCCCCGCGGATCATGTCCTTCGCCTTGAGGAGCTCCCGGGGCGAGTCGCCCCGTATGCCGAACAGGACCGGGCAGGGCGACCCGGGGGCAATCGCGATGTGGCCGTTCTCGGGGTCGTAGTTGTTGAAAGTGCGGCTCGTCTCCTTGTCCATCTGGATGACGCTCTCAGGCTCGATCCCGCGGGGGGTGCCGAACCTGTCCGGGGACCGGTACGCGATGACCTCCCAGGTCCGGTCTCTCGGCCTCCACGCCATCGCGGCGGACGCGCCTATCACTCCCCGGCCGCCCTTGAACTTGCGCCAATGGGCGCCCTTGGCGGAGAGCTCGGACTCGACGTCCTCGAGCGAGACGACCTCGCGCACGGCCCTCCAGTACAACGTCGGGCTGGGGCGGTCGATGGCCGCGACCACGCCAGGGTTGGTAGTGTGACATTCGAACTTCGCGTGGCGGGCGACCACGGGCGCCGCCCGCTCGAGCAGCTCGGAAGGGTCGACGGGGGCCCCGCGCTTGTGCCACCGCACCTCGCCGCGCTCGAGCCGGCCACAGAGCGTGCCCCTGCCTTCGCCGTGGCCCAAGGGGAGACAGACCGCTGCGTTCCCCCGGGTCTTCCATGGGACGTTCGGGTTCAACCGGACAAGCCTGGGCCAGCCCAGCAGGTCCAGGTCGGGTAGCTCCTCGAGCACCAGGGTCGTCAGGTATGTGGTGCACATCCCGTCCGGGGAATCAGTGTCGTCGAACGCGAGCATGGTCGCGGGCACGGGCATGTCCAATGCGACCTGCCCAGAAAAGCTTGTTGCAACCCTGTCACCCGATAGGCGCGAGGGTGTCCACCTGCAGGACGAGCGACATGGTGGTGGTGTCCATGACCAGGGCGCAGCCGACGAGCACTTCTCCGTCCACGGGCGTGAGGCCCGGGCCCAACGACATCGCTATGCCGCACTCGCCTCCAGCGTCGGATAGCCTCAAGATCCCATATTCGTCCCGCTCGCACACCCCCTGGAGGGATATGTGGTCGCCTTCGAACAACCGCCAAGAAGCGCAGACCATGTCGACGGTCAACACCTCCTCCGAGGTTCGGAGGACCCGCACGTCGCCGTATCGGCAGTACACGCACGGGACTCCGTCCTCGAACACGCATTCCCCCGACACGCTCAGGAGGTCGCCGATCGAAGCCGCGCCGCTCGGGGCCGGCCCTGGGCCCGGGGAGCATACGACCTTGACTGTGGCCTGCCCGCGCTCGTCGGATATCACGAATATCTCCAAGCCGGACTCGTAGGACCTCAATGACACCAGTACGCCGTGCACGGTCAGGGAGGCGTCCCCGTCCAGGTTCCAGAGCTGGGACACTGTGACCGAGGGCGGGAGGGAGGAGGCAGATAGCAGGACCACCGAGGATAGCAGGCCGGCCGCGAGAACGGCCGTCATCGGGAGGTCCATCAGGCGCATGGACGCCTCCGAAGGGGTCCGTGGGGATATTCCCGGCGGTTGCATGCAGCCGCGTAAGGAATCATTTTAAAAGGGGTTCGGGTTATCGGTTCCGAGGGTGAATCGATTGCCCAAGGGATTCCTGACAGAGTACAGAGTCGAACTCAGCGGCATGTTCATCGTGCTCTTCATCGTCTTGACACTCATCGGGGTCGTGGGGGCGTTCCTCGAAGACAGCCTCCCGTCCTTCCTCACATTCCTGACAGACCTGACCGAACCCGTGGGCTCGTGGTCCTACTGGCTCGTCGCGGCTGGGCCGATAGGCCTCGTCGTCGCGATCTGGTGGTTGTACGACTACGTCAAGAAAGTGAAGGAGCTCGAGGACCTGATCGGGACACCGAGCAGGGCCAAGTTCGTGAGGAACCTGGACGACATCGAGTATCTGGCGTGGTCCCTGCCGAACAGGTACGAGAAGAGGGTCTTGCAGAAGAAGAGGGATTTGGGGCTCTGAGCTAGGGGGGCCCCTGTGTTTCCGCTGGAGACGCCGGACCGCGTCTCCCCTCTCTCGACTGGTCCGATAAGAGCGTCGCCCCAGCCGCCAACAACCAGTTCCTGACCTTGTCCGCCTCCTCGGGGCTGCACCACAGCTCTACCCTGAGCTGTCCTTCCTCGACCTTGTGGGACACCTCCCCGACGCCGTGCAACTTGGATAATAGGCTGTAACTGGCATCTGTCAGAGGGAGATACACGTCCAGTCCGTGCGTGTGACCCTTTATCTCAGATATCCTCTCTCTAATCTCATCTAATCCTTTATTCGATATCGACGACGACATCACGACGTCCCTCGGTTCTACTATCGACCTTACGATTCCTTTCACTTCCTCACTCCTCTCAGGAGATATCCTGTCCACCTTCGTCCCTACGATCAGTATCTCCCCATCCCCTATCCGTGGTAGTAGTATGTCCAGAGATGTCCCGAGCTTCTTCCTGATAGAATGATCGTCCTCACTCGCATCGAACGCAAGGAGTATGAGGTCAGCGAAGAACACTTCCTCTAAGGTGGATTTGAAGGCGTCCACCAGGTCTGGGGGGAGGTCCTTGATGAAACCCACGGTGTCTATCGCCAGCACCTTCCCCTTGACCCCTCTCACTCTCCTCGTAGTCGTTGAGAGTGAGGAGAAGAGTTGAGGACTCACCTCCACCTCAGAACCGCACAACGCGTTCATCAGTGCGGACTTCCCGGCGTTCGTGTACCCGGCCAACGAGACCAGGGTGAATCCCTCTTCGTGCCTCCTTGTCCTCTTGATCTCTCTCAGCTTGGACAGTTCGTCGAGCCTGATCTCTATCTTTCTTATGTGAGTCCTGGCGTGCTCGTAATAGACGTCCGTCGCGTAAGCGCCGCCCGAGAGGAACCCGGGCCTCTCACCGCTCTTCGCCTTGTGTATCCATTCCCTTAGGAATGGCTGCTCGTACCGTAGCTTGGCCAGCTGGACTTGGGCGATGGCCTCCGGAGTGTACGCGTGCTCAGCGAATATCCTCAGTATCACGCCGGTCCTGTCGACGCACTCCTTCTGGAACTTCATCTCAAGGAAGTGGTGTTGGGATGGTTTGAGCCGGTCGTTGATGATTATAATGTCCGGGTCGATCTTCTTGACCTCCTCCGATATCTCTTCCACTTTCCCTGGGCCGAAGTAGTTCGTCGGATGAGCGTCCTTCTTCTGGAGGAACTCTCTCACTACTTCCATACGTAACGTATTGAGTAAGGACACGATCTCCTCCGTGTCCGTCGACCTAGACAAAACGATTGCTCTCATCAGACCCGACCGAAGGTAACACGTTCGTATGCAGATATGGGTTCCGGAGACGAATTTCGACTAGAAGCGTTGGTCGTCCAAGCTCCGATTCCGATGGAGCTATCTCTCAGATGGCCGTTGTGCCTACCGTGGCGGGAGTTCCATGGGAAATGAAGGGGGGGCCCTTCGCAGGGCGCGCGCGCCCCGGGCCCGCGCGACCGCGCATCACCCCGGGAGAATCCAATCCTCTGGCTGATGCGGAACCCGAAAATTCCCGGCCTGCGGAAAAAATGGGCTTCTGGGATAATATTAACGCTTAAGTACGGTGCCGGTGATTCCCTCACTCCCACCGTTTCAAGTGGATTCCGAGAGCGGCTTCCACAAGAAGCGCCGGGGGAGGGGAAAGGTAGTTTTCGCCTTTCGGGGGCATGTTGATGCAGGACACCATCTTCCAGCAATACATCAGGACGAAGTCCGTCTTCAAGGGCGACAGAGACGTGCTCCGGCCATCCTACATACCCGACGTCCTGCCTCACAGGGAGGAGCAGATCAACCAGCTAGCCTCCGTCTTGGTCTCGGCGCTCGAGGGGCAGCGCCCGTCGAACATCCTCCTGTTCGGGAAGACGGGGACCGGCAAGACGGCCACCATCAAGTACATCGGCAAGGAGATCGAGCGCGCGCGCTCTGACCTCCGGGACGTCCACTTCCTCTACATGAACTGCGAGATCGTCGACACCCAGTACGGGGTCCTCCAGAACATAGGCAACATGTTCATCGAGGACTTCGACCAGAGGATCCCGTTCACGGGATGGAGCACCGAGCGGGTCTACAACATGCTCCGCGAGAAGATTGACGAGACGCGCAGGGTCATAGTCATCGCGCTGGACGAGATAGACAAGCTGGTCTCGAAGAGCGGGGACGACGTCCTGTACCACCTCTGCAGGATCAACGACGACCTCAAGAACGCCAAGGTCAGCGTGATCGGCATATCGAACGACCTCAAGTTCACCGAGTTCCTCGACCCGAGGGTCAAGAGTTCCTTGAGCGAGGAGAAGATGGTCTTCCCGCCGTACAACGCCGAGCAGCTCAGGGACATACTGAGTCAGCGGGCGAAGCTCGCGTTCGAGGACAACGCATTGGAGGCGTCCGTCATCCCGCTCTGCGCCGCGCTGGCCGCGCAGGAGCACGGGGACGCGAGGAGGGCGCTGGACATGCTGAGGGTCTCCGCCGAGATCGCGGAGAGGAACCACATGACCTCGGTCACGGACTCGGACGTGGTCAAGGCGAAGAACAAGATCGAGCTGGACTGCGTCACGGAGGCGATTAGGACCCTCCCCCTGCAGTCCAAGATGATACTCATGGGCGTCCTCCTGACCGAGGAGCGTGGCCTGGGGAAGCTCACGACGGGCGACCTCTACGAGACCTACAAGGAGCTCTGCGAGTGCACGACGACGACCGTGCTGACGCAGCGGAGGGTCACGGACCTCGTGTCCGAGCTGGACATGCTCGGGCTGGTGCACGCACGCGTCAAGTCGTTCGGCAGGGGCGGCAGGACGAAGGAGATAGAGCTGAGCGTCCCGTCGATGGAGGCGAAGAGGGTCATCGAAGAGGACGAGGTGCTCGGCCAGCTGAAGAACTACAAGCTGAGGTTCCAGACGACCCTCATGTGATCAGCCAGGGCCGCTAGGCGGTCTCGGGGGCTGGTCATCCTGCTGGGCCTGCGTCCCGGCCTTCTCGGCCTCGTACTCCCTCATGGCCGCCTCGCGCTTCGCCGCGATCCTCTTCCTGATCTTGTATGTCGCGACCACGTCGATGACGATCGGGACTATCACGATGAACGCCATGCTGATCCACAGGTCCCTCACGCTGTTCTCCGGGGCCTCGCTCCTGAGCGAGTCCGTGACCCAGAGCTTCAGGAGCCCGAACCATGGTATCTCGCCCCTGGCCTTGCCCACGACCCAGTCTATGTTCACGGGCGTGTTCTGGCCCGCCCTCATCTGGTCGATGTCGTTGACGTGGTCCCCTCTCGTGATGAACCCGCTCTCCTTCTCGAGCCGGTCCGTGTCTATGCTGACGACCTCGGACTGGAAGCCGTAGTCGTAGATCCTGATGACGCTCGTGAGGTGGTCCCACGTGTCCGACGGGTCGGTCGTGGACCACTTCTCGTCGTCGATGTCCCTGAGCGACTCCGAGCGGAAGCTGCGCCCGTCCTCGTTCACCTCGAGGTAGATGACCGCCCTGTGGATTATGGGCGTCGTGAGCTCGTTCCCCATCACCCTGTAGATGATGACATCGCCGTAGTCGTCGTAAGTCCGGTGCCCGGACGAGTACCCGTCCATGTAAGTCTCGATGTCCGGGACGGAGTCGACGGACTTCACGAGCACGAGGTCCCCGGTGTCTATGACCCCGACATAGCTCACGTTGTCCTCGGTGTGCATCATGCTGTCCGACTCGACGACCACCAACGGGGGCCAAAGGCCGGTGTAGGCGAACATCGCGAGCAGGATGCTAGCGACGAACGCGAGAGCGATGCCCGCGTCTCGGAGGAACAGAAGGGCTGGAGTCCACTTCTTCTTGGAGTCCTGACCGACCGGCTCGCTAGACACGACGCGTACAGTGGCGCATTGGTATAAAATCAATATGGTCGGCCCCCGCGCCGGCAGGCGATGGGTCTAGCGCGTATGTGTCGGAATGAATCTCGGTAAGGGGTTTGAACGACTCCCGCTCCCGTCGCACCGGATCAGCCGCAGGTGCAGTTGGTCTGGGGGCAGTCGCTGACCACATCGTACTCGTAGGAGTAGTTGTAGTCGTAGTTGTAGTCGTGGGGCGTCTCCGTCGTGTTGCCGCCGGACATCCACTGCCACATGTGCTGCCACATGTGCTTCCACATGTTCCCGGACCCGTCGGCGTCACTGGTGCCCATACCCTTCTTCGAGCCCATGCTGCTGTCCGAAGCTGCGTCCGAGCTCGAAGCGGTCAGGGCGCCGCTCGCGGCTGCGATCCCGGCGAAGCCTAGGACCGCGACGACTCCCACGATCGCGACTATGACCGTTGCCTTCATCTTTTGTTCACCTCTTCTTTTCGGCGCTAGGGGCAGGGGGGAGACCCCTTCCGCCCTTCGCGCCTCTTGAGTTAGACCTTCGGTGAAAGGGTATTTAGAACTACCCTGAAAAGTGCCCGAAACGTTCTCACTTTTCTGAAAAGTGACCCCTCGGGGGCGGGTTCTCAGGTGCTGAGCTTGATCCGGACCTTGTTCGTGGACCCGTGCCTCTCCTTGGAGACGACGCCCTTCTGCTCCAACTTCTCCAATATCCGGGAGACCTTGGCGTTGGACATCTTTGTAAGTTCCATGAGGTCCTTCTGCAGGGCCTCCCCTCCCGTGTCCATGATAGCCTTGAACATCGCCCTCTCGTCCCCGGTCAAGAGCCGGAGGACGAGGTAGTTCTCCTCGGCGGCGATCTCCTCGGGCGGTCTGAGGTCCTTCACCTCGGCGGGCTCGACCGCCCGCGTCTCGGCGACGGCCTCCGGAACCGGGTCCGCCCTCTTCTCCTGCGGGGGAGGAGGAGGGGGCGACATCGAGGGCGGGAGCGGGACGTACTCCTCCCGGAGGAGTATGAACATGACGGCGACCGCTATCAGGAACGAAGCCGCGACTATGAGCGCGAGACTCTCCGTCGAGTACGCCCGGTCGGGGTCCCACATGCCCGGCCGGTCCGTCGTGTCCTCCTCTGTCGGCTCCCCCATGAACAGGGCGTAGGCTAGGAGCGCGATCGCGACAATCGCGAGTACCGCGGCGATGACCTTCATCTTGTTCTTCATGTGCCCTGCGCTCCTAGGCGCTTCCGACCCGAGTGTAGTGCTTCGGGGGATAAGTA
>JAUPMC010000064.1 GCA_030836605.1 Thermoplasmatota archaeon
GATAGAGTACTCCGTGCGGGAGATGCTCGGATTCTCCGCATTCGTCAGCTCCGGGAACAAGGCCGACATCGACGACTCCGACCTGATCGAGCACTTCGCTTCCGATGACAAGACCAGCTGCATCGCGGCGTACATGGAGTCGACCAGGGACGGCCAGGCGTTCTTCGACGCGCTCGCGGAGGCGTCCCTGAAGAAGCCCGTTGTGATACTCAAAGCCGGCAGGACGGAGCGGGGGGCGAAGGCCGCGAGGTCGCACACGGGCGCGCTGGCCGGCTCGGACTCCGCATACGAGGGCGTGTTCCGTCAGACCGGGGTGTACAGGGCGAAGACCATGTACGAGCTCTTCGACGCCGCGCAGGCCCTCGCGAACCAGCCGCCCATGGACGGCGAGGGCATAGCAATCGTGACGAACGCCGGGGGCATGGGCGTGATCGCCACCGACTTCGCGAACGACCTCGACCTCAAACTGGCGGACCTGACTTCGGAGACGCTCGAGGAGATAAGGAAGGCCTGCCCGCCCACCTGGAACCCGGGCAACCCGGTGGACATCATCGGGGACGCGGACACCGCCAGGTACGCCAACGTGCTGACTGCGGTCGGGAAGGACCCCGCGGTGAAGGCGATCATGGTCATAGCCGCGCGACAGGCGGCCACGAACCTGTTCCAGATCGCGAAGTGGATAGCCATCACCGCGCGCATCAGCGGCAAGCCGACGGTCGCGTGTTTCGCGGGGATCTTCGACCAGGAGTCGGAGCAGTTCCTGGACTCCCGGGGGATACCGGTCATGTCCGTGCCCGAGCGCGGGATGACCGCGCTCCACGCGCTCTCGGAGAGGGGCAAGTGGCTCAAGAAGAAGGGCGTCGACCTGCCCAAGCGCGCGCCCAACGGCTGGAACGACCTACCCGAGTAGGTCCATGAGTATCATCGCGTAGCCGATGCCCAGGAACACTAGGCTCGCCCAGAAGGCTATCTGGAACAGCCTCACGAGCTTCGCGCGGTCGCTCAGGATGTCCGAGATGGACAACCCCGTCACGCCTCCGCCCTCTTCTCCGCCTTGCTCTTGATGCGCTTCAGGCGGAATATGTTGTCCCGCTCCATCTCCTCGAGCCTGAACCTGATGAACCGCTCGGTCTCCTGCAGCTCAGGCAGCACCTTGAACTCGAGCGCGTTGACCCTGCGCTTGGTCCGCTCGATCTCCTCCAGCAGCTTCTTCATGGTCGTCTCGAGCTCCGCCGCCTTGACCACCGTCTCGACGAGCTTCTCGTAGGCGTCGGTGGCCTCGTCTATCCGGGGCGATGTCCCTATGACGCCGTAGCCCCGCTCGTCCAGGGGCGCCACGATCTTGGAGGACTTTATCTCCGGCACGACGACGCCCATGAGGTTCCTGCTCTTGAGCTGTATCTCCGGGTGCGCCGTCAGCGCGTAGGCCGCGGAGCGGACCGCGATGACGCCGTCGACCGCGCTCGCGATCGCGATCTTCTCCCTGGCCTGGATGTACCGCTTGGCGATCTCCTGCCTCAGGTCCTTGGCCTCGTCGAGTATCTTGAAGAACTCGAGTATAAGGCCGTCCCTCTTCAGCTTCAGGATCTTGTGGCCGTTCTTGGTCAGCCTGATCTTCTTGGTGACCTCGAGCAGCTCGGACCTGGTCGGCTGGATCTCCCTGACGGGCATCTGGTCTCACTTCTTCCTGTTCATCGGGTGGTACTTCTCTATGAACTTCCTGTCGATCTTGGTCAGCGCGTCCACGGGCAGCGCGGACAGCAGCTCCCAGCCCAGGTCCAGCGTCTGCTGGATAGACCGGTCCTCGTCCTTGGTCTGCCGCACGAACCTGTCCTCGAACGCCGCCGCGAAGTCGAGGAACTTGCGGTCCCTCTCGGAGAGCGCCTCCTTGCCCACGATTGCGACGAGGCCCCTGAGGTCCCTGCCCTCGGCGTAGGCCGCGTAGAGCTGGTCGGACACGGCCCTGTGGTCCTCCCTCGTGTGGCCCGGGCCTATGCCCTGGCCCATGAGCCTGGACAGGGACCGCTCGACGGCGACGGGCGGGTATATGCCCTGCCTGTGCAGGTCCCTCGACGCCACGATCTGCCCCTCGGTGATGTAGCCCGTGAGGTCGGGGATCGGGTGCGTGATGTCGTCGCCCGGCATCGAGAGGATCGGGAACTGGGTGATCGATCCTCTCTTGCCCTTGATCCTGCCCGCGCGCTCGTACAGGCTCGCGAGGTCGGTGTACATGTACCCTGGATACCCGCGCCTCGCGGGCACCTCCTCCCTCGCCGCGCCTATCTGCCTCAGAGCCTCGCAGTAGTTCGTGAGGTCCGTCAGGATGACGAGCACGTGCATGCCCAGGTCGAACGCCAGGTACTCCGCCGTCGTGAGCGCCAGCTTGGGGGTCAGCAGCCTCTCGATGGCGGGGTCGTCCGCCAGGTTGAGGAACACGACCGCCTTCTTGAGGGCGCCCGTGCGCTCGAAGTCCTTCATGAAGTACTGGGCCTCCTCGCTCGTGATGCCCATCGCGGCGAACACGACCGCGAACTCCTCCTTCTCCCCGAGCACCTTCGCCTGCCTGGCGATCTGGAGCGCGATGTCGTTGTGCGGCAGGCCGGAGCCGGAGAATATCGGGAGCTTCTGGCCCCTGACGAGCGTGTTCATGCCGTCGATGGATGAGATGCCCGTCTGGATGAACTCCTGCGGGTTGTCCCTCGCGTACGGGTTGATGGCCGCCCCGATGATCTCCAGCCGCTTCTCGGGTATGATCGGCGGGCCCTTGTCGAGCGGGTCCCCGGAGCCGGACAGTATCCTGCCCAGCATATCCTTCGAGACGGGCATCTTGACCGTCTCGCCCAGGAACTTGACCCCTGACGCGCGGTCGATCCCGCCCGTGCCCTCGAACACCTGGATAACGACGACATCGTCGGACGTGTCGAGGACCTGGCCCCTCTTGATCGAACCGTCGGGGAGCGCTATCGACACGAGCTCGCCGTACGCGACGGGCTCTGTCTTCTCCACGAACACTAGCGGGCCGGCTATCTGGTTGATCGTATGGTACTCCTTGGCCATGTCTCACACCCCCAGTCCGGCGAACTGTCGGTCCATCTCACCCAGGATGGTCTTCAGGTCCGCGTCTATCGTCTCCTCGAACTTGAGCTTGCCCAGGTCCGCCCTCACCTTGAGCGCGACGATCTTGTCCAGGGGCACCTCGAGCGAGATGGCCTTCTTGGACAGGTCCGAGAAGCGCCTGATGGCATTCATGTACTCGTACTGTCTCTTGAGCGGGCTGTATGTGTCCACGGCGTGGTACGCGCTCTGCTGCAGGAAGAACTCGCGTATCATCCTCGCGACCTCGAGCGTCAGCCTCTGCTCCTCGGGGAGCGCGTCCGAGCCGACCAGCTGGACGACCTCCTGTAGCTCTGATTCCTTCTGGAGCGTCTCCATGGCCCAGAGCCTGAGCGGGGACCAGTCCTCGGCCACGTTACGCCTGTACCACTCCTCGAGCATCGGGCTGTAGAGGCTGTACGATGTGAGCCAGTTGATGGCCGGGAAGTGCCTCCTCTCCCTGAGCTTCGAGTCGAGGGCCCAGAAGACCTTGACGATCCTGAGCGTGTTCTGCGTGACCGGCTCGCTGAAGTCTCCGCCCGATGGCGACACCGCCCCGATGACCGATATGGAGCCCGTCGGGCCCGCGAGGGTGTTCACGCGGCCGCAGCGCTCGTAGAACTCGGACAGCCTGGACGCGAGGTACGCTGGATAGCCCTCCTCGCCCGGCATCTCCTCGAGTCTCGACGATATCTCCCTCATCGCCTCCGCCCACCTGGATGTCGAGTCGGCCATGAGCGACACGTCGTATCCCATGTCCCTGTAGTACTCAGCGATGGTGATCCCGGTGTACACGGACGCCTCCCTGGCCGCGACCGGCATGTTGGACGTGTTCGCGATGAGCACTGTCCTGCCCATGAGTGGCTTGCCCGTCTTCGGGTCCTCCAGCTCCGAGAAGGTCGTCAGGACCTCGGTCATCTCGTTGCCGCGCTCGCCGCAGCCCACGTAGACCACGATCTGCGCGTCGCTCCACTTCGAGAGCTGCTGCGAGGTGACAGTCTTGCCCGTGCCGAACCCGCCGGGGATGGCCGCCGTGCCGCCCTTCGCGAGCGGGAAGAGCGTGTCGAGCACGCGCTGGCCCGTCACGAGCGGTATGTCCGGGAGCAGCTTCTCCAGGTACGGCCTCGGGGACCGCACCGGCCAGTTGTGGGCCAGCTTGATAGCGTGCCCCGTGTCGAGCGAGCCGACCCGCTCCTCGACCGTGAACTCACCCTCGGATATGTCGGTGACCTTCCCGTCGACCCCCGGCGGGAGGAGCACCTTGTGGACGATGTTGCCCTCGGGCACCTCGCCCACGACCATGCCGCCGTGGAGGTCGTCGCCCTTCTTCACGGTCGGCTTGAACTTCCACTTCTTGGACCGGTCCAGGCCCGGGGCGGTGACGCCCCTGGACACGAAGTCGCCCTGCTTCGCCATGAGCACCGGCAAGGGCCTCTGGACGCCGTCGTAGATGCTGGACAGCAGCCCCGGGCCGAGCTCGACCTGCAGAGGCGCGCCCGTGTCGACGACCGCCTCGCCCGGCCTGATGCCGGACGTGTCCTCGTACACCTGGATGACGGTCTTGTCGCCCACGAGCTTGATCACCTCGCCCATCAGCTTTAGCTCGCCGACCAGCACCACGTCGTACATCCTCGGCGAGACGCCCTCGGCGGTGACCACTGGCCCCGCGACCCTGCTTATCCTTCCACTCTTCCCGCTAGCCATCCGTAAACGCCTCCGTCACTTGCCCTTGTAAAGGTCGATACCCATCGCCCTTCTGACCTTGTCCCTTATGTCGCCTTCGTCCTCTCCGACGGGGATGACGACCGGCTCGACGCTGGCCATCAGCCTGTCGCGCAGCTGCTGGGGGAGCTGCTCCAGGTCCTTGGTGTGCACCGCGAGTATGCCGACGCTCCTCTCCTGGACGAGCCGCGTGATGGTCTCCTGCAGCTTCTCAGGGGGGACCCCGTAGACCTTCTTGATGCCGGCGAGCCTGAAGCCGACGACGAATTCCTCAGACCCAACGACCGCTATCTCCATTCACATCACCAGCAGTTCCTCTATGACCGCCTTGGGCAGGCCGCTCTCCTTGCCCCGGGCTATGATCCTGATGTTGTCCACTTCCACCCTCTTGCGGGTCATGTAGTTCACGATCGGGAGCACCGACATGGGGTAGTAGTTCGCGAACTTCTCGCTCGTGCCTATCAACGCCTTGTCCAGGGCTATCGTGAGCTCCGACAGCCTCCCGTCCGCCTTGAAGCGCTCGAGCGCTGGCTTGATGTCCTCGAACATGGAGGACTTCTCCAGCTCCGACACGGTCGCGTCCGTGCCCTCGCCCTGGGCCATCGCCCTGAGCTTGTCCGCGCCGAACTCGAGCCCGCCGGGGACCATGTACCTCTGGATGCGCTCCTCGGGTATGCGCGCCGCCTTGAGCTTCAGGAGGACCTTCAGGTTGGTCACGTCCACCTCACGCCTCACGAAGTCCCTGAGGAGTCCCTCGGCCGTGTTCGTCGGCTCGAGGACCTCCAGCAGGTCGTAGTATAGCAGCTTCTCGAGGTGGTCCTCCAGGGGCGCGAGCCTCCCGGCGTCGACGACCTCCCTGTGCAGCTCCGGGGTTATCCCGAGCGAGGCCTGCTTGGCGAGCTCCTCCATGACCTCGTGGACCCCCTCCGCCTCCACCAGCGACTTGAGGTACTCCTCCGAGAACGCGCCCGCCGGCACAAGGGTGTCCAGCACCTCCTCGGGCCGGGCCTTGGACATCCTCCCTCGGAGTATGGTCTTGACGTTGAACGTGTCCCACCGCCTCAGGTAGTTGCCGATCGTCTCCCTCAGGTGGCCCGTCGTGAAGCTGAGTATGTCGGAGTAGGTGGCGGCCAGGTTCCTCGTGACCGCGACCTCGACCAGGTTCGCCCCCGAGTACCTCGCCCCGTACTGCGCCATCTCGTCCTTGTACTGGGTCTCCCCGAGGAAGCGCCCGAGCTCGTGGATGTCCATCACGAGCATCCTGGAGTATGCGTCCTTTGAGAGCAGGAAGCTCTTCCGCGCCTTGACGCGCGCGCACGCATACGCATAGTTCCCCTTCCCGCCGAACAGACCCATCTGACACATCACCCGAACAGAGCGGAGTATATCTCCTGTATCTTCCTGCTCCACACTTCCTCTAGGAGCGTCTCGAAGCGGTAGTCGAGCCTGACGGCGCGGTCCTTGCTCTCGAACACCAGCCCGCCCCGGCAGTCCATGATGCCGCCGTCGCTGACGCCCGCCGGCATCTTCAGGAGGGCCTTGTCGGCGGTGTTGGAGTACACATAGCACTCCCCGAGCTCCGCCTTGGCCGCCTTCATCAGGCGAGCGTACATCGCCGAGCGCTTCTCTGCGGGGTAGCTGGCCAACTCCGCGAGCACGAGCGCCTTGACCTCGTCCATCACCTGCCTCTGGGCGGACAGGAGCGATTTCTTGGACTCCAGCTCCGCGCTGGACAGCTCCTGCTGCTCCATCTGCGAGACCTGGGCGTCCGCGCGCTTGGCCGCCTTCGCCCTGTGCTCAACTATCTGGGCGTCCGCCTGAGTCACATGCTCGTCTCGCTCCCGCTCACCCTGACGGATTATCTCCTGCTTGCGCTCCTCGCCCGTCCTGAGGATCTCCTCCACTATCTTCTCCAGGCCCATAGCTCGTCCGCTCCTCACTACCCTCGTCGGGCTGCTCCAGTATGCATTCGCCTACGCCTTGCCGATCAGCATGATGGCGATCACGAACCCGAATATCACGAGAGTCTCGGGAAGGACCATCAACGCCAGGCCCTTGCCGAACATCTTCGGGTTCTCCGCGGTCGCACCTACAGCTGCCGCACCGATCTGCGACTGGGCAACACCGGTGCCGAGGGCCGCGACGCCTACCGCGATCCCCGCACCGACGAGTGCCAGTCCGGTTCCTATGTCCATTGCCATTTTCTTTCGCCTCCTCACTTCGTCACGACTGAGTGCTTCCTGTCGCACTTCAGGGGCGAGAAGTCCGTGCCCCCGCCCTCGAAGAACTTCAGGAAGAACTCCACATAGTTTAGCCTGATAGCCTGGATCCCCGCGGACAGGGACCCGATGAAGAACACGAAGAACGCCTGGGTGATGAACAGGAGCACGGCGCCGACTATCGCTATGGCGATGTTGCCGCTCTCGAACATCATCGGGAAGAACATCGTGTTGAACGCCATGGCCATGCCGCCCTTGCCAACGGCCAGCGCCGCGAGTCTCGTGTATGACACGAGGTTCGTGAGCACGCCCGCGACCTCGGTCAAGGCCAGCGGGCCCTCGGTGATGGGCAGTATGACGACCCCGACGATGATGAACGCCAACGCGGCGTACGACAGAGATATGCCAGCGACATCCACGGCGGCGGTCGGGATGGGGCTGAGTAGGGTCGAGTTGACCGCGGCGCTCGTCATGGACGCGTCGCCCGCGACGAGCATGACCTCGGCGAACATCCCGAAGAGCACGAGCATCCAGGCGACCTTGGCGACCGCGTGCTTCATGTTGTGGCGGTAGGTGTTCACGATGCCCATGATGTAGCCGAGCATCAGGTGTATCCACCCCGCGAGAAGGGATATCGCGAGCATCTCGATCACGTCGTGCATCTTCTCCAGCATCGGGTGGATCGGTATGTTCACGACCGCCTCCCACGAGTACTCGTCGTGGCTCTCCTCCGCTGGATGGAACGGCACGCCGAAGGCCTCGGCGAACACGAACAGCCCGAACAGGCCCGCCATCAGTCCGGCGGCGACGACGATCGCGCCGAGCTTCATCGCGTCGGGGGACCCCGTGAACTTGACCCTGATGAATATCCCGAGCGCCACCAGGCAGGCGCCGAACCCGAGGTCGCCGACCATGAACCCCAGGAACAGCGGGAACGTGATGAACAGGACTATAGTCGGGTCGATCTCGTTGTACTTGGGCGTCGAGACGAGCTCGATGAAGAACTCGAACGGCTTCACAGGCTTCGGGTTCTTCAGCTTCACCGGGGGCTCGTCGTGCTCCTCGACCGGGAGCGTCTCCACGAACGCGAGCCCGCAGCAGAGGGAATCGAGGGACCGCTGGAGGTCCGCCACGCGCGAGGTCGGGATCCAGCCATCGATGACGAACGAGTTGGTGGAGGCGGCGATCCTCAGCGGCGTCTCGGCCTTCATCACCTCGACCGCGAGGTCCTCCTCCGACGCGACGATGAGGTCCGCGTACTTCTTCCTGATGGCCTCGAGGTCGCTCTCGGTGCGAGTCAGGTCCTTCTCGAGCCTGGCGATATCCGCCCTGTTCCTCCCTATGACCTTGGAGGGGTCGCCCGTGACCTTCGGCAGCTTCGACTCCTGGAACCCGTGCTCCGTCAACAGCTTGAGGACTTCGGGCCGGTCGCTGGCCTTTGCGAACACGGCGACCACCATGTCGCCCTTCCTCTGTTCCTTGAGCAGCTCGGCGTCCGGGAACAAGGACCGCAGGGCGGCGTCGGGGTCCGTCCGGCATGTGCCCGCCAAGGAGAATATGGCCTCGTACCCCTCGTAGTCCTCGACTGGTATCCCGAACGACACGAAGGGCTCGAGCGACTTGATCTCCGACTCCTTCTCGCGGATGAGGGACTGTATCCTCTGCCTCGCCTCCGCCTTCGTCGACGTGTTCAGGTCGAGCGTGACGAGGGCCTGCTCGAGCGACTTCCGGATCTCCGAGGTGCCCATCTTGCCCGAGGGCTTGTGAGAGTCTATCGAGAGCGAGCGTATCATCGAGCGCAGTTTCAGGAGCTTCTGGGACGCGTCCGAGGCGTTGGAGAGCGGCTGGCCGATCTTGAACTCATCGTCCTGCTCCGTGAAGTCTATGAGGTGCAGTACTCCCAGCTCATAAAGGCACTCGATCGTGACATCGAGGCTCTCGATCGACCCGACGACCACTGCGCGGGTCATCTCCTCCGGCCTAAGCATCAACTGCCCTCTCGAACTCCGAAAGGACCAAGGCCTTCACCTTGCCCGAATTCGCGCGGGCCCTTGAGACGAGCGCCTGGGACTTCCTGGCGCCCTCGGCGAGCACTGCCTTCTTACGGGCGTCGACGGACCTCTTGGCGTCGGAATAGCGCGCGTCGACCTCCTTCCTCAGGTCGGCGTCCGCGGCCTCGACCTTCTCCAGGGCGCGCCTCTTGCCATCGGCCTGGAGCTGCTTGCGCTTGTCCTCCGCCTCCTTGACCGCGACGCGGACATGCTCCTCCGCCACCTTGATCTGGTGAAGGATTTCAGCCTTTCCCATTGTGTCCACGTCCTTGCTGCTGATGCTGGTCTCGATATAAATATACTATCGACATCGGCTGAAAACCCGGGCCTCCAGATGCGGCGTGCCCTTCGACATCTGACGGACGGGCCGAGGGCCGGGCGCCTATCCGCGCAGCTTCTCCGCGAACAGCTTCCCGTCCATCCGATTGACCTTCACGCCCGCCTGCTTGAGCAGGTCGAGCCCGGCTAGGTCCGAGTAATCGCCTATGTACACGACGCGCGCGACCTGCGCGTTCATGATCATGCGTGCGCAGATAGGGCAGGGGACGATGGTCGAGTACATCGTGGAGCCCCGGGCGTTCGTGCCGGCCTGAAGCAGGGCGTTCTGCTCGGCGTGCACAGCGGTGCACGTCTCGAGCCTCGTGCCCGACTGTATCTTCAGCTTGTCCCTGATGCAGCCCATCTCCTCGCAGTGGGGCAGGCCCCGGGGGTTGCCGTTGTACCCCGTGCTCTTGATCTCGCCGTGTTCGCTCACGATGAGCGCGCCTATCTGCCTCCGGGTGCAGGTGCTCCTGCGGCTGACCTCGATAGCTATGTTCATGAAGTACTCGTCCTTCGAGATCCTCTTGTTCCCGTGCTCCGACAAAGGCACCACTCTGGCGGTGGGAAGACGCTCGGCCCATTTCTAACTTTGGTATCGCAGGCGTTCACCGCGATGTTTACTTATCCCCCGAAGCACTACACTCGGGTCGGAAGCGCCTAGGAGCGCAGGGCACATGAAGAACAAGATGAAGGTCATCGCCGCGGTACTCGCGATTGTCGCGATCGCGCTCCTAGCCTA
>JAUPMC010000065.1 GCA_030836605.1 Thermoplasmatota archaeon
CAATACGTGCCGAACCTGTCGGACAGGATGGCGATGTAGTCTATGCTGATCTCCTCGATCACATCGCCGGCCGCCGTAGACGAGTCCGTTATCTTCACGTAGACCGTATCGCCAGCCACGGTAGACGGGAGGGCGTACGTGTAGTTCGTGTAAGTGTTAGCCGATATCACCATGACAGGGGTGTACTTGGCGGAGGACGCGTCCGTACCAGTCCCGTACCACACATAGTAGACCTCGTAGTTGTCCGCGGACACCTCGGCGTTCACGCACAAGAGCGGGTCGGTGTAGGAGTCCAACGTGTCCATCTCGAAGACGACAGACACACTGCCCTGCGGGGCAGCCTCATCGGTGTCGTTCTCGCGGAGAGTGATTGCGGTGCCGTCCGTGACATACGTGTCAGACACGGCCCCGGCGATTGTGCCGGAGTACTGCTCGTGATCGACCGCCGACTTCACGTCCGGGGATACCTCCTCGGTGTAGTTGTTCACCCACACGCCCTGGATGTTGGCATGCGAAGTCGCGGACGCATCCACCGTGACCACGTCCAACATGCCGTCGTTGTTCATGTCAGCGATATCGAAGTCGACGATGTTGCATGACGAGGTCACCGTCGGGTTGGGGATGACCGCGAAGTTGCCCCGCCTCCACTTAGTCAGGTCATACATCATGACCTTGCCCTCTTTGAGGAGTATCAGGTCGGCGCACCCATCGCCCGTCATGTCCTCGAGCGCGACCTTCCTCAGGGCGTTGTTGGTCGAGTTGGTCGTGACGACGAACTGGGCGCCAGCGGCGCCGTATGTGTTGTTGAACACCCACACCTTGTCCTCGGTTGTGACGTACGCGAAGTCGGTGTACCCGTCGCCGTTGATATCGCCCGTGTCGATCCACTTGATCTTCGAGGTCGTGGTATCCCCGGTCGGCCTCGTGATGACCGCTGGCGACTGCCAGGTGCCGTACGTGTTCAGCGTGTTCTCGAAGTACAGGATGCGGCCGAGGTTCGGGTACGAGCCGCTGTTGTCCATGTTGGAGCCGACCAGGAGGTCGAGGTCGCCGTCGTTGTCGAGGTCCCCGAGGGCCATCGCGTTCTGGTAGTACAGCGGCGATGTGCTCGGCGCGTTCTCCTGCTGATACAGCGTCCTCATCGTGAAGAAGTTGTTGTTCTCGATGTGGTAGACATACTCCGGGTTGATGAAGTTCGTGCTGCCTCCCAGGGACGAATATATCCCGTTAGTCCCGACGAGGAAGTCCGACCTGCTGGCCGGCGCCCGCACGAACACCTGCAGGGAGTACGCGTATACGCCCTCGTTCTCGTCGCTGAACTGCGATATCTGGAGGGTGTAGGAGTTCGTCCCGAGCTTCCACGCGTCCCCGTTGCTGTATCTCAGGTCTATCGTGAAGTAGTACGCCGTGAGGTTGCTGGAGGCTGTCACCGCGCCGATCATGTCGCCGGACTCCGGCGGGCCATACAGCTCCGTGCCCCCGGTCATGTCCACGATCCTGATCTCACCGACGGACGGCTCCGGGGAGGCCTGCGCATCCTGGACCGCTATGCCGACGTACATCTCGTAGTTCGTGCCGGTCGCGTTGAACGGCACGTCGTTCGAGTACCCCCAGCACGGGTCGAAGCTCGAGCCGCGGCTGATCCAGACCGCAGGGTAATAGTCCATCGGCGAGTCCTCGTCGAATATGTACAGGGTCTCGTCGAACAGGAAGGTGTACTCCACGGCGCCCGTGCAACTCAGCTCGCAGTGCATGAGATATGTCCCGGGGATCAGGTCAGTGGTCGTGAACGCGCACTCGTAGACGAACACGTTGCCGCCGTAGGCGTAGTTGTAGAACGGGGCGTCCTCCTCGCTGAGGCTGTACCAATCGACCAGGAACGTGTAGTACACGCCGCTCCTGCCATCCCTGAGAGTCAGTGAGTTGGCCCCGTCAAGGTTGTTGACGTACATGCTGGCCGCCCGGACGAACACCGTCTCGCCACGGTCGAACTCCGTCGTCGGGTCCGATGTGTTCGCTGTGCCGGAGGACACGTTCATGCTGAAGACCGCGAACCCCTGGCCCTCGTTGATGTTCTTGATGTATGAGGGCATCCCGCCTTCCTGGGGCGTCTGGTCCGCGGGGTAGTAGTCTATATCGGTCGGGAGCACGATGATCGAGAGTTTGAACGGCACGATAGTCGTGTGACCAGCCGCGTCCTCCGCGTATATTATCAGGACCTTGCCGTCGACATCGGTGACCTCGTTCGTGACGCCGTTGAAGTCCCACTCGAACCATCCGCCCTCGGGGGACACCGAGCTCGGCCTGGTGGGCGCCAGCACGGCCACGCCGTTCGGCAGGCTCCTGTTGTCTACCCAGACATCTGCCAGGTCGTTGTCGAGGTCGGATATCTTGACGAAGAGTGTGAAGTCGTCGTTCGCCTTGACCGGGTCGATCGAGAGGGTTCCGCTGTTGGAGTCGACGTACCTCTGCAGTATGTTCGGCGGGGTCAGGCCCATGCCGCCGGAGACGGTGCTCACCCAAACGGCGTTGTGAGAGACATCGTCCACGATCGTGACGGTTATCGCGCTCGAATAGGTCGTCCCGGAGTATTCCTTGATCCACTGGACCCCCGGGCCCCATTCGGTGTGCGTGAACTCGACGTCCTCTGACAGCCTGTAGCTGTACGTGAGGTCGTCTATGGACACGAGGATAAGGGTCTCGGCAGATGCCATGGTCTCGCCTCCGATGTGGGTGATAGCCAGTGTCGCGGTCGACCCGCCATCGTCAAAGGTCAACGTGGCCGAGAAGTCCGCCTTCGTGGTGATTTCCGGGACCGGCATCTGGTTCACGAACATCATGATGCTCGTGAAGAGGACAACCGTGATCATGAGGATCAGTATGTTGCCTATGATGTCAGACACGCCGCTCTCGTTGGACCAAGCCTTCCGCTTGAGCAGTTTTTGGATCATTCGAACATTCCTCCGGGGAGAAGGATAGCTCTGCCAGCTCTGGTTTTCAACGTGTTGGAGCGTATTTAAACGTGTTGGGGTCATTACCAGATACCTTACCGGTCGCGCTAGCTTGTCCCCAGGTTCCCGGCGAGACCACCACCGTTATATAAGCACATGGGGATTTCGCGGGACGATGGCAGAGCATGGCCAGTTGAGCGTGAACGAACGCGTGCTCCTGCACCTGTCGAGGTTCGCTTCTGACACGCCCCCCGAGGAGCACCCTCAGGAATGCTCGCAGGCGGGGATAGCCTCGTCCGTTGGGATCTCGCGCACGCACGTCCCGCGCGCGGTCAAGTCCCTCGTCAAGGACGGGCTCGTCGAGGAGCTCAGGGCGAGGGTGTCGGGCCACGGCAGACGCATGAGCGTGTACGCCATCACGCCCGAGGGGGTCAGGAGGGCCTCCGAGCTGTGGCAGAGGCTCAACGATGTCATATTCACCGTGAAGTCCCCAGGCAAGGTCGAGGAGGTCGAGGTCAAGGAGGTCGAGGCGATGGTCGGCAGGAAGAGGGCCATCGCTTTGGTGGCTCGCGCGCGCGCCGGCGTCCTTGAGATGACCGAGGGCAAGCGCACGACTGTCAGGGACCTCGACGAGGCGCCTGACCCGGTCGACTTCGTCGGCAGGAAGGAGGAGTTGGACTCGCTGAGGGCGTTCATGGAGTCCGACTCCGACCTGACGGTCATCCTGGGGAACCGGGGGTACGGCGCGAGCGCGCTCGCGCGCAGACTCGTGGACACACTTGAGGACTACAACGTGCTTTGGGTATCGCTGACCGCGTGCACGGAGCCCGAAGGGCTCAAGGAGCGGCTCCTGCGGTTCGCGGGTAGGTTCCAACCCCGGGCGAGCGACCCGCTCGACGCTCTCGGGGTCGCGGATGCTGTGATAGTCTTCGACGGGTACAACGCGGTCTCGGAGGAGACCGTGGAGTTCTTCTCCGACCTCGTGGCGAGGCTGGACGAGGCGAAGGTCG
>JAUPMC010000066.1 GCA_030836605.1 Thermoplasmatota archaeon
ACAGGCCGAAGTTGTTCCCGAACGCGACCGCCGTCTGGAAGTGTCCTTTGGAGAAGCGCAGGTCGCACGCGGACATCCTCACGGCGTTCCTGACGCCCCTCCGCCTCGCGACCTCGAGCATGTTGTCGTTTATGTCCACGCCGACCGCCTCGAGCCCCGTCTCCTGCAGGTGCAGCGAGACCCGGCCGGGCCCCAGGCCGATGTCCAGCACTCTTCCCCTGGCGAGCCCGAGGGCGGCCTTCTCGCACTCGGGGAAGGAGTCGAACGACGAGAAGTACGAGTCGAGGTCCTGCTCGTCCATGTACCCGTCGTCGCGCTCGATGACGAGAGGGGCGTGCTCCCCAGCCATCCAGTCGCGGACCGCGTCACCGAAGAGGTCTACCATGGGGGCGTGATGGCCCTGCGCGCAGAAGTAAGTTACCCGAGGGAGTCCAACGCATCCGCGACGCCGTCCAGGGACTGCACCCTGACATCGGCCTCGCTGGAGGGCGCGCTCGCGTGGGCCATCACCTGTACCGCGTGCATCCCCGCCCGCTTCGCGGCGGCCATGTCGTGGTCCGGGTGGTCCCCCACGTGCGCCGCCGCCTTGGGGAGCGTCTTGAGCTGCTCGAGCGTGATCCTGAAGGCCGCCTCCGCGGGCTTCCTCACCATGATCTCGTTCGAGAATGTCGTGACCTGGAATTGCTCCAGGATGCCCATGCGCCCCATGAGCGTCCTCAGGGTGGAGCCAGGGGTCTTGCCGGTGTTGGATATGAGCCCGAGCCTGTACCCCTTCTCGCTCGCGGCCCTGACCGCCTCCTTGGCGCCCGGGAGCAGCACCGGCGGGTGGTCCAGGAGACTGTCCGCGTAAATCCTCTCGACCCTGGCGATGTCCTCGTTCGTCATCTTGCCAGGCAGGCGGCACTCGATGCAGCTGAGCATGAAGAGCACATGGTCCCTGACGGGCATGTCCCTGGCCTTGTCCCATGTGAGCTCGAGGAATGTCCCCGTCTTCCTGTGGGCCTCCTCGATCTCGGCGAGGTCGTGGGGGCGGCCTATCTCGTCGAGGACCTCGGCTATCCTGTGTATCCTGAGAGACGCGACCCTCTCCGAACCGCCAGGGACCTCCTTGATTAGGGTGTCCCATAGGTCGAAGGTGACTGCGGTTACCTTCCTCATCCTCTGCGCCAGGACCGTAGGTGTAGGTCCGTAATGAAGTCTGGGCCTAGGGCCGACGTGGACCCGTCCGGGACAGCTTAGGCAATGCTTATATATGACATCGTAATTAGACGGGCCCAGAGAATGGTTTGACGGCCATAGTGGCGGGGCCACACCTGGTCTCATTCCGAACCCAGAAGTTAAGCCCGCCTACGTTCTCTGTGGTACTGAGGTGCGCGAGCCCTCGGGAAGCCTAAGGCCCTTGCGGCCTCTCGGGCATAACGGCTAGGTGCGCTAGCCAGGTACCTTCGGGTACAGGGTGAACCGCACCGCTTGAACCCGTTATGCAAGTGGAACGCCGTCAGCCACTCTCTTTTGTCCCTCTCATCCCTGATCCCGCCCGCGAGCCACGGAGAAGATTTTATAAGAACACAGAGTCCTAGTCGACCCGGAGTCGGACCACATGGCCTTGACCGAGGACGAGAGATACATCCTGCTGGGCGTCCTCGCCGTGCTCATGATCTTCGTGATGTACTTCGAGCTGAGGGTCATGCGGAGCAAGTCGAAGGCCTCGCGCAAGATGAACATGCGGAAGGACGAGGCGCACAACTCGATACTCACTTGCAGGTCCGTCATCAACGTGCTCGAGCGCCAGGGCTCGAACGTGCGCGAGGCGAGGTCCCTCGTGGACAAGGCCAAGGCCGCCATGCAGCGCGGGGAGCACGAGACCGCCATCGACCTGTGCGAGAAGGCCAGGGAGGAGCTCACGCTTGCGCGCTCGACCCCCCCGGGGGGCGCGAGGGCGGCCAAGGACCCCGTCGCCGAGGAGATAATCTCGACCCCGCGCCCGAGGCCGGCCGAGGAGGTGTACTCGGGCTCGAGGCTGGAGGTCCAGGGAGGCCCCAACTACCTCGTCGCCAAGTTCGAGCTGAGCACCGCGAGGGAGGAGATATCCAAGGCCAGCGGCCGTGGCACGGACGTCTCGATGGCCTCCGACACGCTCAAGAGGGCCCAGGCGGAGTTCGACTCAGGCAACTACCAGAAGGCGCTCTCGCTCGCGGTGAAGGCGAAGAAGGCCGTCTCGTCCCAGGGGTCCGAGGAGTCCATACCTCTCAGGAGGACGCAGAGGACCGAGGCCCCGTCAGGGGAGATCGACGGTGAGGCCAGCGACGTAGTGGATGTGTGCCCCTCGTGCGGGTCCGAGATAGACTCGGACGACGACTTCTGCGGCTCGTGCGGCAAGAGGCGCGAGAAGGAGCGCGTCTGCCCGTCCTGCGGCCGAGTCGCGTCGGACAGCGACAGGTTCTGCAGGAAGTGCGGGAACAGGGTGCCTTGACGGCGCCGTCATCTGCCCGCGTGCTTGTTCTTCACGATCAGGGCGGCGAGCGCGCCGGCCCCGAAGCCGTTGTCTATGTTGACGACGCCGATCCCGCTCGAGCATGATGAGAGCATGCCGAGGAGCGCGGCCATGCCTCCGAAGCTGGCCCCGTAGCCGACGCTGGTCGGGACCGCGACGACCGGCTTGTCCGTCAGGCCCGCGACGACGCTCGGGAGCGCCCCTTCCATCCCCGCGACGACTATGATGACATCGGCGGACTCGAAATGCCTCAGGTTCGATGTGAGCCTGTGGACGCCAGCGACCCCGACATCGTACAACCGGTCGGTCTCGCAGCCGAGCAGGTCGCAAGTGACCGCGGCCTCCTCGGCGACCGGTATGTCAGAGGTGCCGGCCGTGACTATCAGCACCTTCCCGTGCCTCGCCCTCTCCTCGGATCCGACCGTGGCTATCCTCGCCTCTGGGTGCCACCGGACCTCGTCCCCCAGCTCCTCCCGGAGCTTCTGGCAGGTGGCCTCTGACATGCGCGTGAAGACCGCCTCGCCCTTCCTGGCGAGCGTCCTGCGGGCGATCTCCAGTATCTGCGCGTCCGTCTTCCCGGGGGAGTATATGGCCTCTGGTATGCCCCTCCTCAGCTCCCTGTGGTGGTCGAGCTTCGCGAACTCGAGGTCCTCGTAGGGCATGCCCTTGAGCCGCTCGAGTGCGTCGACGACCGTGATCTCCCCGCTCGCCAGGGCGGAGAGGACCTTCTCGATCCCCTCTCGGTTCATCCGCGGAGCACCTCGTCCATGCTGCCACTCCTGTACCCTTCCAGGTCCACGGCCACGTATGCGAACCCCAGGTTCTTCAGCCTTCTGACGACCCCGTCCATGGTCTCAGGCCTGGTGATCTCGCGCACCTGTCCCTTGGCGACCTCTATCCTCGCGGTGTCGCCGTGGGCCCGGACCCTGACCTGTTCGAAACCCTTTCCGATGATGTAATGCTCGGCCTTCTCTATCCTTGCGAGCAGACCGGGCGTGAGCCTGTCCCCGTACGGCACCCTCGTGGCCAGGCACGGGCTCGGGGCCTTCCTGTGCGTGGCCAGCCCGAGCCTGCGGGATATCGATACGACATCCTTCTTCCCGAGCCCGGCCTCCGCGAGAGGGCTCCGGACGCCCAGTTCCCTCTTCGCCTTCAGGCCAGGCCTGTACGAGCGCTCGTCGTCAGCGTTGGAGCCGTCCAGGACATGCGCCAAAGAGCGCGCGTCGGCGACGCCCCGGACCTCCTCGAATGTCCTCAGCTTGCAGATGTAGCATCTGTCCCGGGGGTTCACCGAGAACCCCGGGTAGCCGAGGGGGTCGGTCCTGATGACGACGTGCCTGATGCCGATGGCCTTCGCGGTCGCCCTCGCGCCCCGCAGCTCCCTCCTGGGGTACAGGGGCGAGTCGACCGTGACGGCGACGGTCGAGCCCCCGAGCTCCTCCCTCGCTATCTTCGCGACCAGCGTCGAGTCTGAGCCGCCCGAGAACGCGATGGCCGCCGACCCGGTGGACCGGACGGCGGAGCGGAGCTTGTCGAGCTTCGAATCCGTCGAGACCATGCGGATGTCCGAACGGCGGGTGCTTATTTCTAGTTTCGCGGGCAGTTCGGCGTTCGCCGCAGCTGCCCTGGATGTCTCAGGCCAGCTGGCACCTGGATGGAATATTATATATAGCGAGGGCCCTGCTAGTTTACGTGGGCTGGGTTTCAGGAGGAAGAGCGTGGCCGAGGAGAACGTAATATACATCGGGAAGAAGGCAACGATGAACTACGTCCTCGCGGTCGTGTCCCAGATCAACAACGGATGCAACGATGTCTGCATCAAGGCGCGGGGCAGGGCCATAAGCAGGGCGGTAGACGTCGCGGAGATCGTTCGACACAGGTTCGTCAAGGACCTCGGGTACAAGGACGTCAAGATCGAGACCGAGGTCCTGCCAAGCGAACACGGTGAGACCGCCAATGTCTCCTCGATAGAGATCTACATGGAACGTTAGGGCGCGTTGCCCAGTCGCAGGGTCCGGCGGGAGTCGGATGGGGCCAGTGCCTACGCTAGACCATCCGTCGGTTTTATCATCGGATAACATAATTGGCAGGGGAGCGGAAGGGAACCAGGTGGAATCGTGATACTGGTCAAGCTCGGAGGCAGCGTGATCACGGACAAGTCGCGCCTCCGGCGGTTCAGGAAGGTCGCGTGCGAGCGACTCGCCAGTGAGCTCAGGCCAGCCCTGAGGGAGGGGCTGGTGGTCGTCCACGGCGCGGGCTCGTTCGGGCACATCATGGCGAAGAAGCACGAGCTGCACAAGGGCTTCAAGCGGAGGTCCCAGCTCGAGCACGTGGCCGGCGTCCAGAGGGACGTGCGCGAGCTGAACCTGATGGTGCTCGAGGCGCTCATCGGCAGCGGCGTGAGCGCGGTGTCGGTGCCCCCGGCGGCCTCGTCGACCTTCGACGGCGGCGAGGTCGTGTCGTTCTGCCCGGAGCCGTACTCGTCGATGCTGGAGCTGGGGCTCACCCCGGTCACGTTCGGCGATGTTGTCCCGGACGGGTCGATGGGCTTCTCTATCTGCTCGGGCGACCTGATGATGCTCGAGCTGGCCAAGGCGTTCAAGCCGAGGCTGGCGGTGTTCTGCGCAGATGTCGACGGCGTGTTCGACATGGACCCGAAGGCCCACAAGGACGCCGCGCTCCTGCCGACGGTGGGCCCGTCCGCGCTCGAGCGGTTCTCGGGCCGCTCGGCGAACGACGACGTCACGGGCAGCATGAAGGGCAAGCTGGAGCGCATGCTGG
>JAUPMC010000067.1 GCA_030836605.1 Thermoplasmatota archaeon
GAGGAGGTCAAGGTCAAGGAGGTCGAGGCGATGGTCGGTAGGAAGAGGGCCATCGCTTTGGTGGCTCGCGCGCGCGCCGGCGTCCTTGAGATGACTGAGGGCAAGCGCACGACGGTCAGGGACCTCGACGAGGCGCCTGACCCGGTCGACTTCTTCGGCAGGAAGGAGGAGTTGGACTCGCTGAGGGGGTTCATGGAGTCCGACTCCGACCTGACGGTCATCCTAGGGAACCGGGGGTACGGCGCGAGCGCGCTCGCGCGCAGGTTCGTGGACACCCTTGAGGACTACAACGTGCTTTGGGTATCACTGACCGCGTGCACGGAGCCCGAAGGGCTCAAGGAGCGGCTCCTGCGGTTCGCAGGGAGGTTCCTCCCCGGGGCGAGTGACCCGCTCGACGCGCTCGGGGTCGCGGACGCTGTGATAGTCTTCGACGGGTACAACGCTGTCCCGGAGGAGACCGTGGAGTTCTTCTCCGACCTCGTGGCGAGGCTGGACGAGGCGAAGGTCGTCATCACGGCCCGGGAGGACACCCCGGCCTACGACTGGTTCTACCACAAGAAGGAACTAGAGTCCGGCAAGATCCTCGAGCTGAGGCTGAAGGGACTGGACGCCAAGAGCGCCAAGGCCCTGCTCGGGAACCCGGGGATAGAGCCTGACGCCTTCAGACGCGTCCACATGATGACCAGGGGGTCCCCGAACATCCTCAGGATGCTGAGGGAGAAGGACTTCGAGGGGCTGAAGAAGAACACCGTCTTCACCACAGAGGAGATCAGGTACCTGCTCTTCCTCAGGGACAAGACCGACTGAGTCACCACTCGACGCCTTTGCGCGCCTCCGTCCCGGCCTCGAACGGGTGCTTCACCGCATCGATGACAGAGACGTAGTCCGCGTACTCGACGAACTCCGCGGGGGCGTCCCGACCCGTGAGCACGACCTCGGTCCCCGGGGCCCTGGACCGCAAGACCCGCAGGACGTCCGCGGCGCTTACCAGCCCGAGGGACACCGCGACGTTGACCTCGTCGAGCACCAGCAGCTGGCAGGAGCGCTTAGCCAGCCGTTCGCCGGCCGCCGCGAGGGCCTCCCTGGCGGCCCTGAGGTCGGCCTCCGTAGGCTCCCCGGGGGCCACGAACTTCCCGGTCCCGAACTGGACGACCTCGATGCCTTCGACGCGCCTCGATGCGATGAGCTCGCCCGTCGTCTCGCCTGTCTTGAGGAACTGTATGACGCAGACGCGGTAGCCGTGCCCCGCGGCCCTCATCGCGAGACCGAAGGCCGCCGTCGTCTTCCCCTTGCCGGGGCCGGTTATCACATGGACCTTGCCGAGTCCCTCGCCCGAGGTCATCGGCACCGAGAGCGCGGTGCTAGTAGAAAAAAGCGGGCTGACAGGGTCAGTATCTCCTGACCTCGTCCTCCGGGAGGGAGAACTCCCTCTCGAGATATCCCAGCTGCTGTGTCTCCATCGTCCTCGGGTCTATCGGCACGAGGAGCAGCGCGCCCGTCATCGCGACCTCCTCGTTCGTCAGCTGGATCGCCTTCATGACGCTCGAGAAACCGTTCTCCGTCACCAGGTACTCGAGGCCGTCCAGGAGCACCACCGCGCCCGGGTTCACCTTGATGAAGTCGGATATCGTCCCGTGGATCTTCATCAGCCTCGTGGGCTCGAGGTTTATCACGCCCGCGCTCGTGGTCGTCTTGATGTTCTTCGCGATCCACATGACGGGGCAGTCGAAGCCGTACTGCTGCTGCACCCTGACCGGATGGGTGCGGGTGATGACGAGCCCTCGTCTGCCCTCGGCCAGTAACCTCTTGAGGGCCTCGTAGGCCCTCGGCACGCCCCTGTCGGTGAACAGGTAAGAGTTGCCTGGAGCGAGGGCGGGTGCGCTTCCGTCGCTCATAGGTGGGGTTACCTCAGGCCTGCCTGCACGGCGAGGCCTTCGTCCGTGATATCGATCAACTGTCTCCCGGTGGTGTGCTTCGTCCCCCTCATCTTGAGGACCTCGAGGAACTTGCGCCTCACCTTCTCCTCCTCGGGATACGACAGCATGACGACGCCGTCCACCATGTACGACTCCTGGCTGTGGGAGATGTCGTCATACGAGAGCTCGGCGGTGATGATGGCCAGGCACTCGAACGCCTTGAGGTAGGCGAAGAGCTCGTGCATGAACTCCCTCGTCTCGCCCCTCCACTGGAGCATGTCGGTCATGGGCGTTATCGGGTCTATGATTATCCTGGCCGGGTGGTACAGCTCTATCTGCTTCTTGATCGTGCTCAGTATGTCGCTGGGGTTCTTGGTCAGCGTCGGGCCGATGTCGATGAAGTTGACCACGCCCTTCTCGACGAGCTGCTGGTCGTAGAACGAGAAGGACGACAGGAACCTCTGGACGAGCCACTGGGGCTCCGAGATCGCGGTGATGTACAGCCCCTTCTCGCCCTCGCTCGCGCCGTGGAACAGGCTCTGGACCGCGAGGGTCGTCTTGCCGGTGCCGGGCTCGCCAGCGACGAGTATGGCCGACGGGTACGGGAAGCCCCCTTGGAGCATGCCGTCCAGGCCGGGTATGCCGGTCGTCTTCCGGGTCATTCAGAGCACCTCTGAGTCTATTATGAAGACGCACCTGTCATCGCCCTTGGAGATGCACTTGCGCTCGTGGCAGTAGACGTCTTTGCCGGTGCGCTCCTCGAACACCTTCGCGAGTATGCCCCTGAGCATGTGGCAGGTCGGGGAGTCCGAGTTGGACACCTCGATCGAGCCCGCGACGTTTATCGTGTCCCCCTCGAACGCTATGTCGGTGACCCAGCCCTCCTTGATCAGGGCGTCCCTGACCCGGGACAGGTCCGTGCCGACCACCTTGACCAGGCGTCCGCCCATGATCCGGCCACTCCGATAGAACATGCCGTGGGAGGCGAAGGTCATGACAGTCTCGTACAGCTTCTTTATCTCGACGAGCTCGTCCTTACGCATCTTTATTGCGCGTTCTGGTGACTCCATAATGTCCACCTACAACAGGGAGGCCGTCTATCAATAAGTCGGGACTTATACCTTTGGGTCTCGCGCTGGCTGGCAAGAACTCCTGCGGCACCCCTCACGAGACAGTTTAATCTAGCACGTCAGGCTAATGGGGGCCGTGATGGAAGTAGAGTCGAAGTACCGTTCCCCCGGGAATGAGAAGGTGGAGAAGGCGCTCGACAAGCTCGGCGCGGAACTCCTGTCCGAGGATGAGACGGAGGACGTCTACTTCCAGCATCCTGGCCGGGACTTCGGCAAGACGGACGAGGCGCTGAGGCTCAGGAAGAAGGACGGCGGCTCGGAGTTGACATACAAGGGCCCCCGCATGAAGCTCGAGCACACGAAGGCGCGGGAGGAGGTCACGTTGAGGACGGACGACCCCCTGACCGCCCAGAGGATAGTCGAGAGGCTCGGGTTCAAGGAGTTCATGTCAGTCCACAAGAGGCGGAAGAACTTCAAGTACGACAAGATCAGGGTCGCCGTCGACACCGTGGAGGGCCTGGGGGAGTACATCGAGCTGGAGCTCATCACCGAGGAGCCCAAGAGGGCCGAGACGCTCATAGAACAGATGAGGGAGGAGCTCGCGCTGACGGACCTGGAACCAAAGACTTATCTGGAACTGATCCTGGAGAAGGGCGTCAAGAACGAGAAGAAATGAATGGATGGGCGCGGGCGGGGTTGACCCGAGCGCGCCCAACCGTCCTCACGCGGCTCCGAGGACATCTCAGAGCTTGTTGATCTTCTCCGTCACGAACGACTTGATGGCTGGGTCGTCCGGGATCGTGATGGACTTCTTGTACTTCTCGCTGCCGTCAGGCAGGAAGTATCCCCTGGAGACCGAGATGAACTCGCTGTCGCCCTCCTCGGTTATCGCCTTCTTCCGCGCAACTTCCAGGAAGTTGTTCTTGCCGAAAGGTATCTTCTCAGCACTCAGAGTCTCAAACCGCACCTTCGTTTGCTGTTCATCATCCATTTGGTGGCCTCCGTGAAGCAAGGCGTTGGCAAAACACTGTTCCGCCGATATAAAGGTTGGCGGGCTCGCGAAGGACCGCCGAGCGCGATGACAACACGCCAGTCAGTTCCATCATCCCGCGCGCGCGCAAATCATAATATATCGAAAACTGACTCTTTCGCGTGTGTCCGCCACAGGAGGAGACCTGACCCAGCCGCCTCAGGACGAGCACTGTGAGCGCTGTGGCGCCAGGATGCCGCCGCTCGGAGTCTACTGCCCGAACTGCGGAGCTACGAGGGTGTCCTTGAGGAGGGAGACCTCCCCGCAGCCGACACAAACCGCATATCCAGGTTGGGCGCAGTCGCCGCGACCACCTGCCAGAAAACCGCCGTCCTGGCGCCTGACGATCAAGACAATCCTCGCGTTCGGCATGTTGACCTTCGTGGCCCAGTTGTTCCTCAGCCTGGCCGCGCTGGTCTACGGGACGACCATCGTCCTCCCCGAGATCGTCGATTACAGCTATCCGTTGTACGTCGTGGCGCCGATGCTGATCGTCATAGGAGAGTTGGCGGGGGAGGTGCTAGGCGCATACTATCTGCTCCTGGTCGTGGCGATCGTCGCGAGCGCGACCTGGCTATTCATCACCAGCGCGAAGGGGTACCTCAAGGAACTCACGATGAAGGCCGAGTCGAGGAAGCACAGCGCATTGTTCGACCTGTGTGGCCTCATGTTCGGTGTGCTGTTCCTCAACTACATCGTCATACTCGTTGTCGGGATGGTCTGGGGCGACCCGTCCTTGCCGATGGAGGACACGCAGCTCTGGGAGCTCCTGTTCCTGCTGGCGAACGCATCGGTCTGGGAGGAACTCGTCGTGCGAGTGCTCCTGCTCGGCGTCCCCCTCCTGTTCATCGACCTCATGCGGCACTCACTTCAGGCCAAGAAGTACAGGTACATCCTCGGTGGAGGGTTCAGCTTGGGAGTGGCCCAGGTCGTCCTGCTGCTGGCGTCGTCCGCGCTGTTCGGCTTCGCGCACTACGAGGGCTGGGGCGCGTGGAAGGTGTTCCCATCAGCGGTCGCGGGCCTCGCCTTCGGATACATGTTCCTGAAACATGGGCTCCCTTCCGCCATCATGCTCCACTTCGGGTTCGACTACCTCTCGATGCCCACGGAGGTGTTCGTCGAGGGGCCGGGGCTGGGGGCGCTCGTCCTGCTGGGCTTCGCGCTCATCGCGTGGGCGGCCATGGGGGCGGTGTTCTTCGGATATTACCTGACCCGCATGGTAGAGTTCGTGACCAAGGAGAAGTACTTGGAGGAGAGGCCGCCGCCGATGTTGTACCCGATGTACCCCAATTACTACTCGTACAGGTACGTCCCGCCCGAGCCGCAGTGGCCGCCGCCTCCGCCGCCCACCCAAGATCAGCGGCGGCAGGACCCACAGAGAGCGGGGCCCGCGGTGTCCCAGGCGCCTCCGGGCTTCGGCGGGTTCTTCGTGTGCCCCGTCTGCGGCCACACCGGCGCGCGCTGGATGGAGGGCAGGTTCCAGTGCCTAAGGTGCGGGGCCGTCGTGTAGCAGCTTCTCCAGTATGGCCTTGCTCCTGGCGCCCTGCTCCAGGTCCGCGGACTCGATTATGAAGTTCCCACCGTACGCCGGCTTCAGAGCCGATATCACTCTCACGAGGTCGGCCGTGCCGTCGTCGATGACATTGTGCTGGTCCCACTGGCCTTCGTTGTTGTGGAGGTGCACGTTCCTGAACCTCGAGACGTGTCCCAGCATGTTGTCTATCTCCCCGGCCGTGTTCGCGTGACCCAGGTCGAAGCACATCCAAGCGGACGTGCCCTCGAGGACAGACGCGAGCTCGTGCGCCTTCGTGCAGGTCGCGTTGATGTTCGCCGGCAGGTTCTCCACCGCCATGGTCACCCCGTGCTCCTCGGCGTACGGGGCCAGCTCCAGGATGGACCGCCGGGTCATCTCGAGCGGCCTCGAACGGTCGAGGAACGCGATACCGTTCACGAACCCGGGGTGCACCGTGAGGACCGTGACGTCCAGCGCCTGGCAGGACATTATGGCGCGCTTGATCTCCTCGACCGCCGCGAGCCTCATGGGCTCATACACGCTCCCGATGTTGACATCGCTCATCGGCGCGTGGACCTGGAACCGGAGGCCCAGGGAATCCCTCGCGGTCTGAATGTCGTCCCGTATCAGTTCGAGCCGGTGCTGGCCCTCGGACAGCACTTCCCAGAGCTCGAAATGCTCGGCTATCGCCTCGGCCATGCGAGGGAACGGGATGCTGCAGAAGAGCGGGGACGCGACTCCTATCATCGTCCCTCGACCCCGCCACTGCCCGGTCTCGGCGCTATCTCATCTATGAACCGTTCGATGTCGTCTGTCGATATCACGACTTCGATGTCCCCGAGCGCGTGTTTCTCCTCCGAGAAAGAGACCTTCCCGGCTGTCGCGACCTGCTTGTTGAGCGTGAAACTGACGGAACCACCCGATACGCCGCGCCTCATGACCGCGCGCGCCACGGACCGTATCCTCTGCTTCTTCAGCAGCTCCGAGAAAAACTCTGTCGACCGAGCCGTGCCCGCGACCGGGTCGTCCCCTTCGGGGACGAAGTCGGGGAAGATGTTGGATATCGCGGCCACGACCTTGGCCCTGTCCTCGGTCGGGAAGCATCTGGCTGTGACCTTCACCTCGAGCACGTCCGCACCATGCTCGAAAAGCTATTTAAAGACGTCCGCGCTAGGATTGCCTGGATGAAGAAGCGTATCCTCAAGCTATTGACGGACAAGGGCGTCCTGGTCGACCCAGAGGCCGCGGAGGCGCTGTCCGAGCTGCAGGACCCGATGGAGTGCGTGAACCGCATATTGAAGGACGCGGAGAACCGGCCACTCATACTGTCCAGGGAGGACGTGAACAACTACGCCGCCGGCGCCGAGGGGAGCGCCCCCCTGAAGGCCGCGCCGCCCAAGGCGGCGGTCGAAGGACCGATCGTGCGCAAGCCCGCGCCCCTGCCCGTCCGCGTCGTCAAGGACATCACCGGCGATTCGACCTGCGTCGGGGACATCATAGACTTCACGAAGCTGTTCAACGACCGATACACGTCGATCAAGAAGATCCTGGCGAAGAGGAGGGAGCTTGCGGGCATCATACCGATCGCGAAGGCGAAGAAGGTGCGGAGGGAGGTCAAGCTCGTAGGGATCCTGAACGACGTGAGGACGACCAAGAACGGGCACACGCTCCTGGAGATCGAGGACGAGTCGGACAAGATCCAGGTGCTGGTGATGAAGGGGCCCAAGAAGGCTGGGGATGGCTTCATCAAGGACGAGGTCCTCGGGGTCGCGGGCGCGTTCAGCAAGGACGGCGAGATAGTAATCGGGAAGGAGATTATCAGGCCAGATGTGCCCTTGAACAGTGCCATGAGCCCGAACGGCTCCGGGTCCATCCTGGCGTTCGTCTCCGACATACATGTCGGCAGCGACACCTTCCTGCCCAACGAGTGGAAGAGGTTCACGGAGTGGCTCCGGAAGGACCCGATGGCCAAGGACATCCGGTACATGATGATGCCGGGCGACCTCGTCGACGGTATCGGCATCTA
>JAUPMC010000068.1 GCA_030836605.1 Thermoplasmatota archaeon
ACTCGAGCGGTTCATGCTCGGCAAGCCCATGCCCGTGGTCGAGGCCCTAAGGGAATCCGCGAAGAGATTCTGAGATTCTGATCAGTCGTACGGGAAGCCCTTCTTGACGGCTCCGCCTAGGATCGTCCCGCCCAGGGACCGAGCCCTGATCAAGCCTCTCAGCGGCACGCCGTCGATCTCGTTCATGCTGCTCTTGTTGACGATTACGAGCACCAGGACCGGCTCGCCGCCGGCCTCACGGATGTCCGATATGGCGCCCTTGATGGTCGCACCAGTGCTCAGGACATCGTCCACGACTATGATCTTCTTCTTGTCCCCCGTCGACGCGAAGTTGGAGCTGAACGCGCCTCCGGTCTGGGCCTCAGAGTGGGGCCTGTACACGCCGAAGTCGACGCCGAGTAGCTCGGATATCTTGCACGCGAACGGCACGCCGTTGATCGAGATGCCCATGACCACGTCGACGAGTTGGTCCTTCTTCGAGAGCTCCTCGAGCGCTATGTCCGACATGAGCTCGGACATCAGGCCGATGCGGTATCCGGAGACGCCTATCGACCGCCAGCCGATCTTCACGTCTGATGGGGGCAGGCCCTCGGCCCCATATTCTATGAGGTAGTTCACTGTGTCAATCGAGAGGTGCAACTCGTCAGCTATCTCACGAACGCTCAGGCCCTTCTTCCTGAGCACCTTGGCGTTGGCTGCCAGCTCCTTCACATCTACCATTCTATCACGGGGCTGAAGAGTAACGTGTTACGATATTAACCTTTCCCAAGGGTCGCTGGCTCCATCGCTTCCACCATCGCGGCCATAGCCCTGTTCAGAGGGGTCGGCACCCCATGGGAGGCACCCAGTGTGCACACCATGCCGTTCAGGTGCTCAATCTCCGTCTTCCTGCCCAGCTCCACGTCCCTCAGCATGCTAGACCTGTTCTCCGCGGTCTCCTCCGCCACGGACTTGACGCGGTCGATCATCGCGGCCTCTGGCAACGTCACACCCACGGACCCCGCCACCGCGACACACTCGTCGCATATATCTGACATCAGGTGGGTGACGGTCTCGCTCTCCAGGAGCCTTCCGTTAGGGACCCGCAGGACCGCCGTCAGAGGGTTGATGCAGGCGTTCACGACGGCTTTCGCCCAGATCTCCGCCACTATGTCCCGCTTCACTTCCACCTTCAGTCCCACGCCGGAGAAGGCCTCTGCGATCCGCTCTCCCCCGGCCTCATCCATGTCCGAGCCGATGACCATCCGTCCGAGGCCGGACACCTTGACCCTGCCAGGGGACAGCAGCTGAGCCCCCATCGTCGTCGTGCCTCCGAAGGCCTTGGGCCCCTTCCACGCCCGCATCAACTCGAGGTTACCCAACCCGTTCTGTAGGGTCAGCGCGAGCGTGTCTCCCCACGGAAGGCCTGAGAGACAGGCGATGGCTGATTTGGTATCATAGGCCTTCGTGGTCAGTATCATGAGCTCCGGAGGCTCGATGGCGTCAACTGACTCATACGCCTCGACGTCTGCGGTCGACTCGAACTCACCAGTCACGAGCAGGCCGTGGAGTCTAATCGCATCCACGTTGTCCTTACGACCGACCAGGGTCACATCGTGCTTGCGCGCCAGGATGCCCCCGAGGGCGGAGCCTAGCGCACCCGCGCCGAACACCAATATGCGCATCAGGTGATGATGACCGCGAAGCGGCTATTTGTGGCTTGTTCCTCGCCGCGCCCTCTCCGCGATCATGTGGGCCATCCTCGTCGGCTCAGGCACGCGGTGCCTGAGGAACCTTCTCACGACCTCTACCGACTGCCTCTGACCGATGCCGTGTCCGACGGACACATACACCGGCTTCTCCGAGGAGGGGGAGAGTATCTCGAAGCCCGCAGCCCTGCCATTCGAGTATATGGGCACTGCGCCGTCAGGGCGCGGTTCGCCTCGCGTCCCGCACAGAAGGCTCTTCGCGACGCCTATCGTAGGCACCCCGAACTCGACTCCTGCGTGCGTCGCGATCCCCATCTCCTCGGGGTGTAGCATCCCGTTCCCATCGTACATCAGCACAGTGCGGTCAGGGAGCTCCTCCATCAACGATGACACGAGCGGGAGCTCACGGAAGGCGAGATAGGTCGGGATATACGGGAACACGGCCTTGGCCTCGCGCACGAACTGACTGACAAGTTCACCCGAGGAGTAATCGAAGACCGCCGCGGCGGCGAAGCCGCGCTCGCTCGCGTAGGCCACGTCCAGACCCGCCACGTATCGCACGTCCACTGCGGTCTTGGGCATCTTCACCAGTCGCCTGAGCCCCCTCTGCCGCGCCCTGAGCGCCCTCAGCGGACTTTCCGAGACGAAGTCCGTGAAGAGGAGCCTGTCGAACCCCACGACCTTCCCGCCCCTGACATGAACGCCCTCCGCTTCGAGCAGTGTCGCCTTCCTCTCCGGGCCTCCGCCCGTGTAGCCGCCGAGGCTGCCGTCGGATCGCACGACCCTCCGACAGGGCACCCGGACTATGTCGTCGTTCACGCTCATCGCCAAGCCCACGAACCTGCTGGCGACCACGTCGCCAAGTGCCTTGGCCACATGTCCGTATGTGGTCACCCTTCCGAGCGGGACCTGAGAGACTATATCGTACGTGGAGCCCCACATGTTTGGTATGTCGGATACGGATGAAGGGCGCATCAACAGCCAATCTTCTTTGAGGACTTAAATCCCTGTTCCGACAGGCCTACTGGCATCGGCCCTGGCGCCCGTCCATGGCGCGACACCACCCTGAATGATGCCCGCTGGAACCGGACCTCGAATGACTTAAGTACGGTCATAATAATCCAGTCACGTGGACGCCCAGGACGCCATCGTGGCACTTCAACTGGTGTCGACGGGGGTCGTTCTCTCCTATGCCTCGCTCCTTGATTGGAGGACGAGGAGGGTCCCGAACGTCTTCTGGATTGCGATGTCGGCCGTAGCGATCCTGCTCTTGGTCGCCCGCGTGATCCTCGACGAGGCGCCTCTCGAGTACCTCCTCATCCTAGTCCCGGTCCTTGCAGTCTTGGCTGATGTGTACGGACAGACTGATGAACCCGAGGGGATCCGCAAGTTCATGCCAGTCGTCTGGTACGCGGTCGCCATCGCCGCCACGGTCTATCTCGCGCATCTATGGATCGACGACGTGGACAGGTACTTCGCACACCTACTGACCATCCCGGTCATGATGATCCTCATCGTCATCATGTACATGCTGGATCTAGTGAAAGGCGGCGCGGACGCGAAGGCGCTCCTCGCCCTGTCGATCATGTTCCCGTTCTATCCGACCATAGGGGCACTGCCAATCCACGCCGCAGACACCGCGACCGCGGAGATACTCTTCCCGTTCACTTTCGTCGTGCTCGTGACCGCGGCGATAATAGTGGCGTTCACCCCGCTGGCGTTCGCCGCTAAGAACCTCGCCGCGGGTGAGTTCGCGTTCCCATACGGGCTCTTCGGGTACAAGCTGGACGCTGAAGAGGCCAGGAAGGGCCAAGTATGGCTGATGGAGAGGATGGAAGACGGCGTGCACAGGACTTACACGAAACCGAGAGGGGGGGAGCATCTGTCGGAAGAGATCGACAAGCTCGTCTCTGCGGGCCATGGCAGGGTCTGGGTGACCCCGAAGGTGCCTTTCATAATCCCCATGACCGTCGCGTTCGTGTTCACCGCGATCGTCGGCAGCATCCTATTCGTCATCATGGGCCTCTGAAGGGCAGTACCGGCGCAACTGGCAGCCACGGCAACGCGGCCGGACCAAGCAGTGTTCCTTGCGGTGCATTACCACCGCGGCATGGGCGCTCGAAAGGGGACTCGCTCGGCCACCACTCTGCGACCCCATAGACCCCCTCAAGCTTGTCCACGAGAGCCTTGACAGACAGAACCAGGTCCCGCGCCCCCGTTCAGACTACGATGTTCAGGTCAGCGCCGCACTTTGCACACACGCCGTCCTTGAGGTCCGCGTGCGTGACGAAGAAGCCTTCCCTGCGGATGACGGGGGACCCGCACCTCGGGCAGAACGTGTCGTCCTTGTCACCTACGGGGACATTGCCCAGGTATACGAAATCGAGCCCGGCTACCTTCGCCAGCTCATATGCTTTGATGAGCGTGCCCGTGGGCGTCCTCGGGGCCGAGGTGAGCTTGTAGTCGGGGTGGAAGGCCGAGAAATGGACCGGGACGTCCTTGGACAAAGAGTCCGAGACCCACTTGGAGAACTCCCTGAGCTCGTCCTCGGAGTCGTTGTGCCCAGGTATTATCAGGTACGTGAGCTCGATGTGGATGCCGAGCCCGTGGGCCACCTCGCAAGCCTTCAGCACGGGCGCGAGGCGCCCCCCGCACACGCGTTTGTAGAAAGTCTCCCTGAACGCCTTCACATCAATGTTCATGGCGTCTATCAGACCCCCGAGCTCCCTGAGGGGGGCCTCCTGGATGAACCCGTTCGTCACGTAGACGGTCTTCAGCCCCGCGTCGTGCGCGGCCTTGGATGCCGCCGTCGTGAACTCGTGCCATATGATCGGCTCGTTGTATGTCCACGAGACTGACTTCGAGCCCGAGGACCGGGCGTACTCGACGACGTCGCCAGGCTCTATCCTGGTCATGCCGACCCGGCCGGGCGCGGCCGTGGATATCTCGTAGTTCTGACAGTGCTTGCACGAGAGGTTGCAGCCGACGCTCCCGAACGATATCGAGGTGCTACCAGGGAGGAAGTGGAAGAGCGGCTTCTTCTCGATCGGGTCAGGGTGTATCGACGAGACTAGCCCATAGGTGAGCGGGTACAGCTTGCCTTTTCTGTGTTCCCGGACACCGCATATCCCGCGCTTCCCCTCAGGTATCAGGCACGAGTGCGGACACAAGTCGCACCTGACCTTCCCGCCCTCGACGGAGTAGAAGCGGGCCTCAATACTTCCGGACCCTGAAGTGCTCATAGCCGAGGTTCTCCAGCTTCTCCCGCCGGCCGTTGTCGACCAGGATGTTCTCCTCGCCGCTCGTCACCTTGCCTATGACCGTGAGCGGGCAACCCATCCGCTCGGCGAGCGCCGGCAGGTCCTGCTCGCACTCCCGCTTGATCGTGAACAGCAACTCGAAATCGTCCCCGAAGTTCAGCACGAGGTCCTTCTGCCTCTCGAGGTCGTGGAACGTCATCTCCACCTCAGGGGCCTTCGGTATCCTGGCGTAGTCTATCTCATGCGTGAGGCCCGAGTTCCTCGAGAACTCGAATATGGAGGACGACAAGCCGTCGGAGATGTCCATGCATGATGTGACGAACCCGGACGCGGACAGGGCCATGCCCTCCTTCACCCTCGGCCACGGCCGCTTGAGCCGGTCCTCGGCGTCCTTCAGGCCGAGGTTGCGCTTCATGGAGAAGAAGCCCGACCCCGCCTTCCCGAGCGCGCCCGTGACGGCTATGAGGTCGCCCGGCCTGGCGCCCTTCCTGAGGAGTATGCCGTCTTTGGCGACCTCGCCGACCGCGGTCCCGCATAGTATCAGGTCGTCGTGCTCCTTCGTGTCCCCGCCGATGATGGAAGTGCCGAACCTGAGCGCGCAGTCGTTCATGCCATCCACCATCTGCTCCAAGAACTCGATCGGATGACCTTTCGTGATCCCGATGGCGGTGACGACCCCGAGTGGTTTACCACCCATGGCGGCTATGTCGCTGAGGTTGACCGCGACTAGGGCCCAGCCTATGTCGTACGGCCCCATACCCTTGGGGATGTGCGTCTTCGTGACCATCATGTCCGTGGTCACGAGGAGGTACTTGTCCCCGAGGTCGATCGCCGCGCAGTCGTCCCCTATCCCGACGGACGCCTCACTCTTGACTATCCCGTCAATGACGCGTATGACTCCGCGCTCGCCGAGGGTCCCGACGGTCTTCATCGGCGCTACAGATTCGTACAACATAATTAAGCCTTCTCAGACGGGGCCGTGAAAACCTTAACCCTCTAATAGGCGAAGCCCTATTCCAGCCCGGTTATTCCTGATGCACATAGAGGTCCAGTACGGGGATGGGAAGGAGTGCGTGGAGCTCCCTGAGGAGAACTTGGGGGAGATTGTGCATCCGAAGGACCTCCCGCCACTCGACGAGACCGCCGTGCTCGATGGGGCGTTCAAGAACCCGTTGGGGTCGCAGACCCTTGAGGAGTTCATCAAGAGAGCGAAGGACATCCTCGTTGTGATCAACGATGCCACGAGGCCGACGCCCTCGGGGAGGATACTCGAGTCGATGATGTCCCACTTTCAGGGGAAATCTGTCAACTACATCATCGCCACTGGGATGCACCGGGCCCCCACAGAGGAGGAGTTCAAGTTCATATTCGGCCCTGTCTACGACAGGGTCAAGGACCACGTGCTCGTCCACGACTCGAAGGCCAGCGAGACTTCCTTCGTGGGAGTCTCCAGGAACGGGACGAGACTGCTGCTGAACAGGAAGGTGGTGGACGCTCACAGCATCATAGTGATCAGCAGCGTCGAGCCGCACTACTTCGCTGGCTACACGGGTGGGAGGAAGTCATTCCTGCCAGGAGTCTCCGCGTACGAGACCATAGAGCAGAACCACAAGCTCGCCCTCAGGCTGGAGGCGCAGTCGCTCAAGCTGAAGGGCAACCCGGTCAACGAGGACATGGAGGACATGGCCAAGGCCCTCAAGGACAAGCGCATCTTCTCAGTCATGGTGGTGCTGGACAAACACCACAGGATATGCCACGCCTCGGCGGGGCACCTGAAGAGGTCGTGGAGGGCGGCCATCAAGAAGGCGGACGAGGTCTTCGTCGTGAAGCTCAAGAGGAAGGCGGACGTCGTCGTCGCCGTCACCGGGTTCCCTTACGACATAGACCTGTACCAGTCGCAGAAGGCCCTGGACAATGCCAAGTACGCCGTCAGGGACGGGGGAGTGATCATCCTGGTCAGCGCGTGCAGGATGGGCGTCGGCCCGGATACATTCCTCAACCTCCTCGCGAGCGCGAACACGCCCAAGGACGCGCTCGAGAAGATATCGCACACGTACAAGCTAGGCTACCACAAGGCCGCCAAGATGGCCGAGATCGGGCTCAAGTGCAGGATGATGGCCGTGACGAAGCTCGACCCCGAGATCGCGCGGAAGTCGCACATGGAGCCGGTGCCCACGCTGCAGGAGGCCGTCGACAAAGCGGTCCGCGAGCTCGGCCCGAGGTCCAAGGTCACGTTTATTATGGACGCTGTGATTACAGTGCCAAAGGTCCAGTGAACACCGCGAATCACCTTCTGGGCAGACCCGGCTGATCCTATGGCTCGCAAGAAGATCATCAAGGCGGAGCGGACGAAGAAGCTCGAGAAGGAGATGCTGACCTGCACCCTTTGCGGATTCTGCAAGAGCGTATGCCCGTACTTCGAGGACAACCAATGGGACCCGTCCGTGGCCAGGGGCAAGGTCATACTCGCCTACGGGCTCAGCAGGGGAGAGATACCGGCGGACGACTCGGTCGTCGAGAGGCTGGCCCAGTGCACGACATGCAAGGACTGCGAGAGAAGGTGCCCGTCGAACATCCAGGTCGTGGAGATTGTCGAGGCCGCGAGGGCGGACCTCGCGGAGGCGGGGCGCTCGCACCCGGCCCATAAGAGGATCGCCAAGAACATCAAGAAGACGAAGAACCCGTACGGCGAGGTCGGGAAGGTCGACCTCGGGGCCGATATCAAGCAGGCCGAGGTCGGGTACTTCGTCGGATGCACCGCCAGGTACAGGATGCCCGAGGTGGCGAAGCACACGATATCCATACTCAGGAAGCTGGGCGTCGATTTCACGCTGGTGGACGAGGTCTGCTGCGGCAGCACCCTGAAGAGGACCGGGCAGGACGAGCGGCTCGGTGAGCAGCTCATGAAGACGAACGTGGAGGCGGTCAAGAGGCTCGGGATCAAGAAGCTCCTGTTCACGTGCGCCGGATGCCTCAAGATGTTCAGGGAGGAGTACCCGAAGCATGTGAAGGTGGACTTCGAGACTGAGCACCTGGTCGAGTTCCTCGCGAAGAAGGACCTGAGGCTCAGGCCCCTGAAGAGGAACGTCACCTATCACGACCCCTGCCACATAGGCAGGCACTTGAAGATCTACGACGCCCCCAGGAAACTCATCAAGATGATCCCCGAGGCGGCTTTCGTCGAGATGAAGGAGAACAAGGACTTGGCCAGGTGTTGCGGCGGCGGAGGAGGGGTCCGGTCCGCGGACCCCGCGGCGGCGCAGAGGATCGCTTCCAGGAGGGTCAAGTCGGCTTCCGAGGTGGCGGACCTGCTCGTGACATCCTGCCCGTTCTGCGTGACCAACCTCCGGTACGGGAACGAGCTCGTGAAGGCGGACGTCGAGGTAAGAGACATAGCCGAGGTCGTCGATGACCTCCTCATCACGTGAGATGAGGGCCATGGGCTCTTCGAGGGTAACATCTTCTTCCGTAAAGGTCGGCACCTGCAGGCTCAGGTTCGACTCTCCACGTGTCATGGGGATCATCAATGTGACCCTGGACTCGTTCTCGGGGGACGGCGTGGCCGGAGACACCGCAGCCGCGGTCTCCCGCGGGAAGGCCATGTTCCTGGCCGGCGCGGACATCGTTGACATCGGCGGGGAATCCACGCGGCCAGGGGCGGAACCTGTGTCCATCGATGCCGAGGCCAGAAGGACGATCGGGGTCGTCGAGGCGCTGAGCGCGCATCGGCCTGGCAGGATATCGATAGACACCTACAAGCCGGAGGTCGCCGAGAAGGCCCTGTTCGCGGGCGCCTCGATCATAAACGACGTCACTGGGCTCGGAGACCCGCGGATGCGGGAGATGATCGCCGAGCACGGCGCCTCGGTCGTCATCATGCACATGAAGGGCGAGCCCCGCACCATGCAGAAGAGCCCGCGGTACAAGGACGTGGTCTCCGAGGTCGCCTCGTTCCTGCAGGAACGAGTCGGAGCCGCGGAAGCGGCAGGGATCAGCCCGGGGCGAATAATGGTGGACCCGGGCATCGGCTTCGGGAAGACCGCGGACCACAACATCGAGATCATCTCGAGGCTGGCGGAGCTGAAGGCGCTCGGCAAGCCCATCGTCATCGGGGTCTCCAGGAAGTCGTTCATCGGCAAGATGACTGGCCTCCCGCCCGAGGAGCGGCTGGAAGGCTCTCTGGCAGCGGCGGTCCTCGCCGTCAGGAACGGGGCGGACATCGTGAGAGCTCACGATGTCGCTGAGACCGTGAGGGCGCTCAGGGTCGCGGCCCCGATCCTGCGGAAGGAGCGGGAGCTCGGGGGCATATGAAGCTAACTGCCTCGAGACTCCGCGAGTCGGGCGCGAAGTCGGGAAGGTATTTAACCTAGGTGTCACTGACATTCCTTGCGCGAGGGCATATCCGACTCCGGGATGTCCGGGGCCGGACACTCTTCCAGGGTGAACCAACTGAGCGGTCAAGACAACGGCCGGGAGTCGGTCCCGGCTGAGTCGGGCCCGGATTCCGGGCGGGGGACTACAGCCTCAGAGAGAGTGCTTTTGAACGCCGCTCACACGCTCTGCGCCCTCAAGAGGACTTTGAAGAGCGATGTCGGCCACTTCGAGAAGGAACTCACATACCGGGCTGGCGTCGAGATGTTCCACTGCTACGTCCACAGGGAGTTCGGGAGGGTCGACCACTCCGACCCCAAGGTGCTCCTGGAGCACCTGATGGGGCTGTTCGCGTCCGACGGCCTGGGCACGTTCGAGGTCGTCAGTTACGACAGGGGCAAGACGCTGATGGAGTTCACGTGCCCCGACTCGATGGAGGCCTTGGGATACCTCAGTCACGGCGAGGAGCAGAGGGTTCCTTCGTGCACGTTCATCTGTGGCCTTCTCGCGGGGCTCGGGAAGCATGTCTTCGGGATGGAGGACTGCGAAGGCCCCAACGAGATCGTGGCGGCCGAGACCTCCTGCACATCCACGGGGGAGCAGGCTTGCAGGTTCATCGTGGGCAGGAGATTCGACCTGGAGAGGCTCGGGCACGCGGTGAACTCCGTCAAGGAGTCCGTCTCCGAACACGCCCTCAGACTGAACGACGAGATATTGACGAGGAACCTCGACCTCCAGAACCTCAACCTCGACCTGGAGAGACAGGTGCGGAGGAGGAACGAGGAGCTGCAGAGGTCCGAGGAGAAGTACAGGTCCATCGTGAACCTCTCTCCCGACCCGATCATCGTCTGTCAGGTGGACGGGACCATCAAATCGCTCAACGAGGCGGCCCTGAGCCTGCTGGGGTACGGCCCGGAGGACCAGCTCGAGTCGAAGAACGTTTCGACCCTCCTGCTCGACGGCGCGAACACATGGGAGAGATGCGTCTGGCTCGTCAACAAGGAAGGAGTCTTGAAGAACCAGGAGTTCGAGTTCATAAAGAAGGGCGGCGACAAGGTCGTGGGCGAGGTCTCGGCTAGGGTCTCCGACATATACCCTGAGAGGTGCGTCCATATCGTGGTCAGGGACGTGACCGAGCGCAACCTCATGAACGCGAAGATGGAGGAGTCGAGGGCGGAGTCCGAGTTCTTCAACGACCTGCTGGCACACGACATCGTGAACTACATGACCGCGGCCATGCACTTCCTCGACAGGATAGACCTCACGAGCGGCCTCAACGAGGACCACGCGAAGGCGCTGGCGATTGTCGCCAAGGACGTGAAGGGCGCGTATGAGCTCGCGTCGGTCGTCAGGGACCTCTCCAAGGCCGAGGCGCTCGGCGAGGGCGAGTGCAGGGTCGTGACCGACATCTGCGGCATGATGGCCGAGGCCATAGAGGACGCGAAGAGGATGTACTCGGAGAGGAAGGTGACCATCGCGGTCGAGAAGCCCACATCCACCTGCTATGTCGAGGGGAGCGCGCTCATCTCACGCATGTTCGTCAACATACTCACGAACGCCATCAAGTTCGACCCGTCGAAGGAGGTCGTCGTAGGGATCAAGGTGGAGCCTGTCACCAAGGACGGGACCGACTACTGGTCCGTCCGGATATCCGACAACGGCAAGGGGATCTCCGACCACGAGAAGGGGAAGATCTTCGAGAGGTACTTCAGGGGCGACACAGGGGTCTCGGGCGCTGGCCTGGGCCTGCATGTGGCCCGGAAGATCGTCCAGGCCTGCGGAGGCCTCATCTGGGCGGAGGACCGTGTCCCGGGGGACTACACCAAGGGCACTGTCATGGTCACGCTCCTGAGGAGGGCCGCGAACGGCCAGAACAACCACAAGCACTGATGATGGGACTGATGCCCCTGGAATGGCCGACGAGGGAGCGGCCTTCGGCCCGCAACGACATCTAATTATAGCGTGTCAGTCATCAATAAATGCCCAGGAATCTGGGCTCGCGAGGAGGTGGCGTTACATGGTCGGGGAGAGAGTGAGCATAGTCTGTGTTGCGGCATTTGTATTTGTCCTGATGACACCGGGACCTGGCTCTGCGGGTGTGTACTCCGTGGAGCCGGAAGAGATGCCAGACTTCGAGGAGGTTCTGTTTGATGTGGACGAGGACCTCACATGGGAGAGTCTTGCGGACGAAGGTTGGGTCTTCGCCAACACCGAGAGGAGTCTCTTCACCATCGAGGAATTCGATGGGAGAGACTGCGTGAAGGCGTACCAGACAGGAGGGAGTCTCCCACCGTACGCCACTGGCACCTGGACATCGTCGGTACAATTCGACGAGTACTTCAGCTTCTCATGCCGCCTTTGGTTGCCTCATGACGACGACCATGAGGACGCGCCCAAGGGGTACTACGGACAATCGTTCTACATCTATGTGTACGACACAGAAGGAGTCCTGAGAATCATGACACGCGTCGTGATGGACGACCCCTTCAACACGGTCCCGACCATACCCGTCGGTTGGACATGGCGGGACCAGACGTGGTGGCACCCGATAGCGGGCTTCGACAAGGGCTGGGGCACTTTCACGATGAGGCTGGACAGAGACGCGACGAGCTGGACGGGGATCTGGGATTACCCGGATGGCACACAGATGGTCCGTAGCGATTGCGGATTCTACAACGGCGACTCCGTGGACTTCCAGATTGGCAGGCTGGTGCTGGCGAACGCCCTCGCCGAGGAGACCGCCGACGTGATCTACATCGACCTGCTCTACGCATGCATGGGACAGGAGTCGAATGGCGAGAGGAAAGGGCCACAGTACCAGTCGGGCTAGGCCTGTCGAGAGCTTGGCGGCCCTATCGACTGGGTCGAACGCGAGACAGCTGACGGGAGTCTCCAGATGGCATGTCCGAGAGGTCCGACCGACTACGACCCTTTGCAAGGCGCTGGCTTATCGACGAAATGGCCAAGTGGGCCCGTCGCGACTTGA
>JAUPMC010000069.1 GCA_030836605.1 Thermoplasmatota archaeon
CTGCATCGACTCGACCTGTATGTTCTCGTTCGGGATCTTGCCCGTCATCTTCGAGAACTCCTGCTCGAACTGGTCTCTGGACACGTCCAGCACGACGCCCCCGACATCGGTCTTGTGGAGTATGTTCGGGGAGCAGACCTTCATGACGACCGGGAACTTCAGCTTCTTCTGGTCGATGTCAGGGAGCGCCTTGCCCACCTGGAAGTCGGTGGTCGGTATGCCCGCCTGGCGGAGGACCTCCTTGACCTCGTTCTCCGCGAGCGCCTTCCTGCCCTCCTTGAGCACGGAATCGATGATCGACAAGGTAATCCACTTTCCTGATGAACTGAACGGCCTTTAATCCTTGCCATGACTCTGAATTGCTGCCTGCCCGAGCCGCCTCCCGAGCGCGAGGGCGGCCTTGTTCAGGTCGTGGGTCGCCTTCGGGACGGACTCCAGCATCGCCCTCTCGAGCGCGTCGTACGACACGATGTCCGAGATCTCCCTGAACGCCCCGAGCATCACGACGTTGCTGACCACCCTGGTGCCCATGGTCTCGGCCTCCTTGGTGGACTTGATCTCGTACACGTACCCGGACGGCTTCGTCTTCACGAGGTCGGGGTCGAGGATGATCTTGGTCGCGGGCTTCACGTCGCGTATGTACTTGTCATAGGCCTGCTGCGACAGCACCACGAGGTAGTCCGGTATCTCGACGAACGGGTAGTGCATCTCGGCCTGGGATATCTTGACGTCGCACTTCGAGTGCCCGCCCCTCGCGGACGGGCCGTACGACTGCGTCTGGATGGCCGACTTGCGCGTGACCTTCCCCTCCTTGGTCATCGGCCTGTCGTAGAGCGCCGCGGCCCTCGCGAGGACTATCCCCATGAGGATGACCCCTTGGCCGCCGAACCCGGTGAACCTAATGCTTGTCTCCATGTCCCTCTACCCCGATCCTCTCCTGGTAGCATTCCCTGTCCCTGTTCACGAACTCGCCGATGGTGACCTGGCCCGCGAGGTTCAGGTCGACATGGTCCACCGCCGCGCCCCTGGCCTTGTCCCTCCGGACGGTGTTCTCCTTGAACCAGTCCAGCATGGCGGTCGGGTCGGCCATCTTGTTCCTCCGGCCGAAGTTGGTCGGGCACTGGGAGACCACCTCGATGAAGTTGAACCCCTTCTTCTCCAGGGCGGTCTTGATCGACTTCGTGAGCTCGTGGACCTGTCTCGTCGTCCACCTGGCGACATAGTTCGCCCCGGCCGCGACCGCGATCTCCGCGAGGTCGAACGGGTACTCCCTGTTGCCTCCAGGGGTTGTCGTCGACAGGAAGTCGTGAGGCGTCGTGATGGACGCCTGGCCTCCGGTCATGCCGTAGATGTTGTTGTTGATGCAGATGACATCCATGTCCACGTTACGCCTGCAGCCGTTGATGAAGTGGTTGCCGCCTATGGCCCCGAGGTCCCCGTCGCCCGTGAAGACGACGATGTCCAGCTCCGGCCTCGCGAGCTTCAGCCCGGTCGCGAAGGCGATGGCCCTCCCGTGGGTCGTGTGGAGCGCGTCTGCGTTGACGTACAGCGGTATCCTGGACGAGCAGCCTATGCCGCTCACGAAGACCGTGTTGTCTAGGTCCCAGCCGAGGTCGTTGAACGCCCTGAAGAAGCAGTTCATGACCGTGCCGTTCCCGCATCCTGGGCAGAACACGTGCGGCCAGCGGTCCTTCCTGTAGAAATCGAACAGTTCCATCAGATCGCCCCCATCTCCCTCAGCTTGTGCCTGACCTCTCCGGGCGTGGGCGGGTCCCCGCCTATCTTGGTGAGCAGCTCGACATTCTTGCAGCCGGCCTCGAGGGCTATCCTCTTGATGTCCCAGAACAGCTGTCCCAGGTTCATCTCGCAGACGAGTATGTGGTCCGCCTTGCTGGCGACCTCCCTGATGGGCTCCTCCGGCAGGGGCCACACGGTCTTCAGCCTCAGCAGTCCTATCCTGTCGTCCGCCGCGGCGACGTCCCGAGCGCCGAACGACGCCGAGCCGTATGATATGATCATATGTTTCGAGTCGGGGCACAGGAGGTCCCACTTGTTGATGTCCTTCCTGTTCCTGATGACCTTCTCGTTGAGCCTCCGGACCAGGTCCGAGTGCACCTGGGGGTCCTCGGGCTCGATCCGCGCGTCCGGCCTGTGGGTCATGCCCGTCGCGGCCGCCTTGTGCCCCTTGCCGAACGTGGGGAACGGTGGCACGAGGTCGTCGGGGACATCGTACGCCTCGTCCGTCCGGCGGATGCCCACCTCCTTCCTGTCCACTATCTTGATGTTGCTCGGGACTGTGAGCAGACCCCTCATGTGCCCTATCTCCGCGTCCGACAGCACGAACGTCGGCACCCGATACTTCTCGGCGTAGTTGAACGCCTTGATCGTGAGGTCGAACATCTCCTGGACGCTCGCGGGGGCGAACGCTATGACCTGGTAGTCCCCGTGCGAGCCCCACTTCGTGGCCATCATGTCGCTCTGGGACGCCCTCGTCGGCTGACCGGTCGACGGCCCGCCCCTCATGACGTTCACGATCACGATCGGCGTCTCGGTCATGGCCGCGTACCCTATGGCCTCCTGCATGAGCGAGAACCCTGGCCCCGATGTGGCCGTCATGGACTTCGCCCCGCCCCACGAGGCGCCTATGACCGCGGATATGCAGGCTATCTCGTCCTCCATCTGGAGGAA
>JAUPMC010000070.1 GCA_030836605.1 Thermoplasmatota archaeon
CTCGCGGAGAGGGGCGAGGCCGTGCACGTGCGGCACGCCGCCTGACGACTTTTCTGGCCCGCCAGACTACTTTCGCGCACCTCCTGATATGAGCTTATTAACCCTGGTTTCGCGTAGAGTATCCTGCGAAGGCGAAGCGAATGGTTGACGCGGATCACTACAGCTGGGAAGAAATGTACGGCCTGCTCGGGTGCGAGCCCGAGATCGAGGCCGCCTCTGACTATTAACGCCATCCCGGATAGGTAGGATTGGATGCTCCCGCCTACCTATCGACCCGGGATCCGTTCCTGGGACCGTTCTGACATCTTCTGATAACGTGACAGTTATTTTAGCCACATCCTGATTACACTGCGCGGAGAAGAGCACGCACCGCAAGGCCGATAGGATGATCACAGAACCTTGTTGCCCTGGCAGGACCGTGACAAAGCGCGTCCCCATAGGAGGGAGGGAGGTCGGCATATCCGGCCTCGACGACGTATTCGACGTCGGGTTCCGGCTCGGTCTGTCCCCCGAGCGGGCCGTCAGGGAAGCCATGATGAACGAGCTCAGGCGGCGCAACTACGTCCCCAGAGGGGCGGAGAAGGAGTACGAGGATGGCATCTGGGCGGCCTTCGCCGAGGTACGTGACCGGCGCATGAGAGGGCTGCCTGACCGGGAGCCGGCCTGCAGGTGCGGAGAGACTGGGCCAGGAGGGCGCTGACATGGGCGAGAAGTACCACGGCATACCGAGGGAGGAGATACAATGGTTCCCGACCATCGACCGGGAGAAGTGCACCGAGTGCGGCGTGTGCGTCGACTTCTGCCACCAGAAGGTGTACTCCTGGGTCGACGACGTTCCTACGGTCTCGAGCCCGTACGCGTGCATCGTCGGCTGCACTGGCTGCGAGAGCAAGTGCGAGTCGAAGGCGATCTCGTTCCCAGGCCTGAGGAAGATATCCGAGGAGCTGAGGGCGCTCAAGGCCAAACACCAGGCGAAGGGCAAGTGAGAAGATGAGGAGACCGCGCCAGGTACCTGACCGCCGCCGGCCCGAGAAGAAGCTGTCACGCCTGGACGAGTTCCTCACGCTCTGGATATTCCTCGCGATGGGACTCGGGCTCGGCCTCGGATACGCGGTCCCTGAGCTCGCCGACGCGCTCGACTCCGTCAAGGTGTTCGATGTCTCGCTCCCGATTGCCATAGGCCTGCTCGTGATGATGTACCCGCCTCTGTCGAAGGTGCGCTACGGCGAGCTCGGGAGGCTCAGGCAGGCCAAACGGATGCTGAGCACCTCGCTCATACTCAACTGGGCCGTCGGCCCGGTCATAATGTTCGCCCTCGCGTGGCTCGCGTTCCCCGGCACCGACGCGGTGTCGACGTCATTCAGGACCGGCCTGATACTCATCGGCCTTGCCAGGTGCATCGCCATGGTCCTCGTCTGGAACATGCTCGCAAAAGGGGACAGCGAGTACTGCGCCGTCCTGGTAGCGCTCAACTCGGTCTTCCAGATATTCATGTACTCCGTGCTAGCGTACTTCTTCATAACGGTGCTGACACCGGTCATCGCGCCCTCCGCGGAGGCCGCGGTGGTGGACATCACCATGGCGGACATCGCGAGGAACGTCCTGATCTTCCTGGGCATACCGTTCGCCCTCGGGGTTGCGAGCTGGTACTTCCTCGCGAGGAGGAAGGGCAGGGAGTGGTACGACACCGTGTTCGCCCCCCGGATAAGCCCGCTCGCGCTGATCGGGCTCCTGTTCACTATCGTCGTCATGTTCGCCCTCCAGGGGGAGGGGATAATCAGCAGGCCGTGGGAGGTCGTGAGGGTCGCGATGCCGCTGCTGGGCTACTTCCTGATAATGTTCTTCCTCAGCTTCGCCCTGTCGCACAGGCTCGGGTTCAGCTACGGCCAGTCAGCGACCCAGTCGTTTACCGCCGCGAGCAACAACTTCGAGCTGGCGATCGCCGTCGCGGTCGCGACCTTCTCCATCGCGTCCACCGAGGCTTTCGTCGCGGTCATCGGCCCGCTGATGGAGGTCCCCGTCCTGATAGCGCTAGTGAATGTGTCCCTCTGGATCAAGCGCAGGTACTACGACGGGTTCGGCGTGCCGCTCCGTCAGCGGGCCCCTGGACCGCAAAAGGATTAATTAGGCCGAGAGAGATGCCCGTGCATCGGGATAGCTGGGATGCACTAGTGGCACGACTGTCGCATCAGCGTGCCACGTCTGCGCGCAGTACCGTACAAGGGTACACGCCATGAGCGACTACGGGCCAGGATTGAGAGCGCTGGCGAATATGTCAGGAGGCTACATGCCGAGAAGGGATCTCCTACGAGCCGGAGGGCTGCCCGCCCGCGTGTTCGTAGTGGACGACGAGGACTTCATACGCGAGCTGTACAAGGACATGTTCGAGTCAAGGGGACACACCGTCTTCTCCGCGAAGGACGGCGACGAGGCCGTCAGGCTCATCAAGAGCATGCCCTCGAAGCCGGAGGCCATCATAATGGACCACCGGATGCCCGGCAAGGACGGCATCCAGACCACGAAGGAGATCAGGGGCATCGACCCCAACATACCGATCATATTCTCCAGCGCGGACGAGACCGTCCGGGACCAGGCCATCAGGGCCGGCGCCATCTCCTTCTGGACGAAGCCGTTCCCGATCTCGATGCTCATCGACGCCACCATGGACATCGTGAACGCGAGGAGAAGGCTGTTCTGAGAAGCCTACTCCATCTTGTACCGGAGCAGCGCGGCCACTCCGCCGAGTGATTCCAGCCTGCGACCGGCCTCGTGCATCGAGCTGATGATGGCGAACGAGCCCCTGGCATCCTCCACAGTCCGGAGCATCCTCTCCACAGACTGAGTCCGGATCCTCGTGTCGAGGACCAGGAGCACCCTGACCGCGCCGGCCGCGACGGCGTTCGCGACCGAGGCCTCGCCGTAGGCGAACATCCCGTCCCTGCCTATCTCGGTGAAGAGCTCCTCGACCAGGCGCGTCTCGTGGACGACTCTCGAGTCGTCGAGGAGCTTCCCGGCCACGCCCTGCTTCATCAGCTCGTGGATGCCGGCCATGCCCGCCTGTCCGGTCGAATGGATCGACAACAGCTCCCACGCCTCCGGCATCTTCTCCCTGATCCGCTTCGCGAGCGCCTCCTTGACGAAACCGGGACCCAGGACGAGCAACGGCTCGTCCTTGTGGATCGACCTGAGCTTCTCCACGACCTCGTCGAGGTACTCCGGCTCGTTCGACTTCGAATCGTACATCTTGCCCCCGGGGTTCCTGGTGATGGTCGCGTGCTCCTTCATGCCGTACTCCCTCGCGGCGGCGATCACGGCCTCCGTGTCCTCTATGGACACGAACACGAGCGACGGCTTCTCGGCGGCAGCCACGGCCCGCTTGATCCTGTCGAAGTGGTGCGACCTCCACGCGGGCTTGATGATCGTGATGTCGTCGCCCGGGGCGACCATGAGTGTGTGATGCTCCCCGACATCCTGAGGCCCGGACTCTATCCTGCCGAGTATCCTCAGCCTGTCGTCCGACTCGTGGAACTCGACCTTCTCGACCCTGATGCCGAGCCGCATGCGCACCTTCTCCATCCTCTCGTTGCGCAGCTTGTCGGACAGCTCCTCCTTCCTCCGGAAGGTCATCGCGAACACCAGGTCCCTCTCGTCCACTAGGTTCGAGAGGTGCCACAGGTCGTCGATGTTCTGTGGCATGAGCTTTATCTCGTTGCTTCTGGCGTCCTGATGGAGTATCCTCATGCGGCTCGCCTGCTTGATTGGGCTATGCGGATATCAACCCATCGAGGGGGAGAGCAGGTCGGCGGCTCATCCCAGGCAGGTGCCGAGACCTGACAGGACTCGCCTAAAGTTTATATTCTCTCTGGGTCATGCTCACTCGGACGTCAGAGGGGGCTGCCATAACAATGCCTGAGTATCTAGCTATAGACAAGATTCTGGACGAGGTGCGCTCCATCCCGTCGGTCTACGAGGCGACCGTCGTCTCTAGAAGTGGGATGCACATCGCCGGCGAGAGCCCGAGGGGTGTGCACTTGGAGACCTACGTCGCCATGTCCGCCATCCTGCTCGGGGCCGCAGAGACGGCCACCGCGGAGATGAAGGACAAGCTCCAGCACGTGTCTGTCGAGCTCAGCCGCGGCAAGATGGTCCTCACGAGCGCCGGTAACAGGGCGCTCCTGGTCGTCACCGCGAGCCACGAGGTGCAGACCGCTGAGCTCGCGGAGAAGCTGAAGGCGTTCGGCGAGCAGATCGCGAAGAACCTCTGACTCAGAGCCGGTTCATCCCGCCCTTGAGCCATTCCAGGAGCACTTCCACCGAGTAGAGGGTACCCTCCTTGAACGTCCTGTTCCTGCCGCCGGTGCTCGAGAGCCCCTTCCTGATGGCGTCGAGGACCTGGTCTTCCGTGAACACACCTTCCATCACGGTGTACGACCTGCCGACCTCGTCCAGCCTGTGGGCGTCGCTGCCGCCCGTCTTCGGCCGGCTGAGCCTGTCCGAGAGCTTGAGGGCGGCCGCGTTGGCCCTGCTCGAGCTGCCTCCGTTGAGGACCTCCAACGCGTCGAACCTGACATTCTCCGCCGCTTCGAGCCCCACGCCTGACGGGAACCTCATCGGGTGCGCGGCCACGGCTATCCCACCGGCGTCCCTGACCCTGTCCACGGTCTCCGCGGCCGAGAGTCCGCGCGGTATGAGCTCCCTGACACCGTAGGCGAGGACATGCCCTTCCGAGGTCGACACCTCCAGGCCGCTCACGACGAGTATGCCCTCGGACTTCGCGAGGGACCGCGCCTCGAACGAGCCGTCTATCGAGTTGTGATCGGTTACCGCGAGCCCTGAGAGCCCCATCTGCTTGGCCCTGCGCAGGATGACGCTGGGCTGGGCTGAGGCGTCCCGGGAGTACCTCGAGTGGACGTGCAGGTCGAACCTCATCTTATCTTCGCGCCCGCGGCGATCTCCCTGTCGAAGACTATCTTCGTGCCATCGGCCGCCGTGATGACCATCGCCTTCTCCCCGGCCAGGAACACCGGGTACCTCTTCCCCGCGTCGCCCTTCTCGACGACGCACGGGACCTTCCGCCCCCCGATGTCGAGCACGGGCGGGGCCAAGGACTCCAGGCTGCCGGCCTTCATTTCCAGCTTCTGGAACTCCTTGAAGCTCAGCAGCTTCTGGCCAGGCTCGAGCCCGCTTGACACCTGGGTCCCCGCGGGCAGGTCCCTCTCGGGCGTCAGGAGCGCGAGCTTGCCCTCGGCCTCGGCCGCAAGCAGCATCCCCTCCGACTTGACCCCCCTGAGCGTGGCCGGCTCGAGGTTGGTGACAATGACGAGCGTCTTCGTCCTCAGCTCGTCCGCCGTGTAGAACTCCTTGAGCCCGCTCACGATCGTGATGGGCCGCCCGATGTCGATCGTCATGAGGTACAGCTTGTCCGCGTTCGGGTGCTGCTGCACGTCCAGGACCTTCCCCACCTTCAGGTTCAGGGCGGCGTACTTCTGGAAATCGTTCCCCGAGGGCGCCTCGACCTTCGCGAACTGCGGGGTCGGCCTCGGGAGCTCCCTCCCCTCGTTGAGCGGCAGGGAGAGCGCCTTCCACCCGGTCTCCTTGATCGTCGAGTCCATGCACAGCTGCGTCCAGACGGACTCGGACGAGAACGGCATGAACGGCCAGGCCATGACGGCGAGCGCCTTCGATATGAGGAGGCTCACGTGCAGCACGGTGCCGCACCTGGCCTTGTCGGCGCCGACGAGGGACCACGGCGCCACGGAGTCGAAGTACTGGTTGCCGAACTGCGCGAGGTCCATGACGCCCTTGAGGGCGCGCCTGAACTCGCACGCGGCCAGGGCGGCCGAGACCTCCTTCCCGGCCTCGTCGACCCTCCTCAGGGCCTCCCTGTCCCTGTCGTCGAGCTCCCCCTTCTCAGGGACCTTCCCGAAGTTCTTGTAGGTGAATGACAGCGCCCGGTGGAGGAAGTTGCCATAGGTCGCGACGAGCTCGTTGTTGACCCTCTGCCCGAAGTCCTCCCACGAGAACTCGGAGTCCTTGGTCTCCGGCATGTTGGCCGAGAGATAGTACCGCAGTATGTCAGGCTTGAACTTCCCGAGGAGCGACTGGAGGTCTATGCTCACGCCCATGCTCTTGGAGAACTTCTGGCCCCCCAGGTTCATGAACTGGTTCGCGGTGACGTCGTACGGGAGGTTCAGCCCCCCGTGCCCCAGGAGTATCGCGGGCCATATGATCGTGTGGAACACGATGTTGTCCTTCCCCAGGAAGTAGTAGCTCCTGCACTCGGGGTCCTCCCAGTACCTCTTCCACGCGCCGGGGACGCCTTCCATCGCGGCCCCTTCCTTGGTCGCGGACAGGTAGCCGATCACGGCCTCGAACCAGACATATATCCTCTTGCCCTCGAACCCCGGGACTGGCACGGGCACTCCCCACGAGAGGTCCCTGGTTATCGCCCGGTCCGCCAGGCCCTCCTTGAGGATGTTGACCGTGAACGCCCGCACATGCGGTCTCCAGTGCTTGTTCGCCTCGACATACCTGCCGATCTCGTCCGTGAAGTGCGAGAGCTTCAGGAAGTAGTGCTCCGTCTCCTTGAGCTCGGGGACGCCTCCGCACAGCTGGCATCGCGCGCCCACGAGCTGCTCGGCGTTGAGGTCCATGCCGCAAGAGTCGCACTGGTCCCCGCGCGCGTGGGTGCACCCGCAATGCGGGCATGTGCCCTCCACGTACCTGTCAGGGAGGAACCGTTTGCAGCGGGGGCAGTGGAACTGCGGGGTCGAGCGCTTCTCGAGATGGCCCTTCTCCAGCAGCTTGAGGAACATGGCCTGGGCGGTCTCCTGGTGGTTCCGCGTGTGAGTGCTGGTGAAGAGGTCGAAGTCGAACCCGAGCTCGGCCAGGGCCTTCGCGTTGGCCTCGTGGTTCCTGTTGGCCACGACCTCGGGGGACACGCCCTCCTTGTCCGCGCTGACGGTTATGGGGGCGCCGTGCATGTCGGAGCCCGAGACCATCACGGTGTCGTTGCCCACGAGCCTGTTGAACCTCGCGAATATGTCGGCCGGGAGTATCGAGCCTGTCACGTGTCCCACGTGAATCAGGCCGTTCGCGTACGGCCACGCGACGCACACCAACACTTTAGCCATATGGACCAGCCGTCCACCATGGAACGGGGCGCTATTAAATGTAGCGCGGTGCCGCGGGCGACCGACCCGGGCTCAGTTCATCAGGCGTCGCCTGAGGGACTGCCTGTCCCTGCGGTCTATGCTCTTCTCGGTCGAGAAGCTGAACACGGTGGCGAGCGCGGTGGTCCCGAGTATCACGAGGAGAGTGACGTTCAGGAAGAGCGCGCCGTAGTCATACTGCCAGAGGGACGACCCTGCCAGCGCGGTAGCGGGAAGGGTCGCGAGCACCGCCGCGGAGAGGCCTTTGGGCATCATCGAGAACACGGCGCTCGCCTCCTCGACCTCCATCTCCCCCACCCTCCACACGACCATGGAAGTGAGCCGCCTCACGAGCACGATTACGCTTATGACCAGCAGGCCCGCGACCAGGTGGGTCTCCGTGAACGTGCTGAACCTGAACGAGAGGCCCAGGTACACGAAGAAGAAGGTCCTCACGAAGAAGGTGATCTCGGTGTGGAAGTGGTGTATGTGGTCCTCCGTCAGGGTCGCCAGCTTGAGCGAAGATAGCCTGTTCCTCATGAACTTGCGGTTCCCTATCACGAGCCCGAACAGGAGGGCGGCCACCGCCCCCGAGCTGTTGACCGGGGACAGCTCGACGAGACCGGCGATCATGAACAGGGCCGCGACCGTGATCATGTACGACAGGGGCTGGTTGTGGAGCCTCTCGAGGACATAGAGCCAGAGCACGCCCGCGACCAGGCCCACGACCCCGCCGACGACGAACTTCACGGCCAGCTCCTCGGCCACCCTGAGCAGGCTGACCTCCCCGATCTGCGCCACCGATATGAGCGTGAGGGCGGTGACTATCACGAGCACGTCGGTGATGACGCTCTCCAAGATGAGCATCGCCTTGGTCTGGGGCCTGATCCGCATCCTGTTCGCGAGAGGTATCACCACGGCACCGGTCGTGCCTCCCACGATGGCGCCGAGGATCAAGGACACGAGGATATCGATGTCCATGACCAGGTGCAGGACGGTCGCGATGGCCGCCATCTCGACCACGAGCGTGAGCACTGACATCAGGGCGGTCAGGCGCATGGAGTCCAGGACGGTCCTGACGTCCAGGGACAGGCCCCCGTCGAACAGGATTATCACGAGGGCCGCGGACAGGAAGATGTCCTTGAAGGTGTCGATGTCCGCGACGGTGTCCTCCGTCACGAGGCCGAACCTGTTGCCCAGGATATCCGGCCCTATGACCATGCCCAGGAGTATGAGCATGAGCACGTCCGGGACCTTGTACCTCGTGAAGAACATGTTCCCGAAGAACCCGATGAATATGATCGACCCGATCGCGATGAACGCGACCACGGTTCCCGGTTCCATGTCCCGAAGCACCTCACCCAGCGAGTCCGCCGCTGTTCGTCCGAGTACGGCTGGGGAGGATATATGATGATATTGCACGCACGATCGCGGAAGACGGAAACGAATATACCAGATGAGCGTGATTATCGGCACCATGGCCTCGTCTGAGCTGGGCCGAGTCAGGACGGACCTGGAGGCGTTCCAGAGCGAGCTCATGGCGGAGTTCTACGGCAACTACGCAGGGCTCAAGGACGAGCTCAGCACGGTCCCGATATACGACAGGTACCCGCACCTGTTCTCCAAGGAGACGATCGAGGCGATCGGCAGGGCGGACATGGATGCCCCGCCGGAGGACGACCGGCGCTGGCAGAGGTACCTGCGGGCGTTCTCGACCATGGGGTATGTCGACAGCGTCGTGAAGGAGCTCACGGACAGGGTCAACACGTGGGAGGCACGGTCGACCGTGGCCTTCGAGGGCGAGGACATCCCGTACAGGATGGTGCCCGTCAAGCTCAGGAACGAGCCTGACGCCGGGAAGAGGCACGCGCTGTTCGAGGCGAAGCTCGCTACGATGGCCGAGCTGAACCCCCTGCTCCTCGAGAGGATGGCGTCGGCCCACGACACCTCCGCCCAGCTGGGGTTCAAGAACTACAGGGACATGTGCTCGTCCCTCAAGGGCGTGGACTACAAGGGCCTCGAGGCGAGCATGGAGGACCTGCTCCACAGGACCGAGGGGCTGTACGCCCGCGAGATGGGCGCGGTCCTTCAGGAGAAGGTCGGGCTCTCCCTCACCGACGCCTGGAGCTGCGACATCCCGCACGCGTTCAAGGGCGAGGAGTACGACCGGTACTTCTCCAAGGACCGGCTGGTTGGGGCGTTCTTCGAGACACTGAAGGCGATGGGGATAGACCCCGGGGCCTACGGCAACATCATGATAGACACAGAGGACAGGGAGAAGAAGACCCCTAGGGCGTTCTGCGCGCCCGTGAAGGTGCCCGACGACGTGAAGCTCGTCATCAAGCCCATGGGTGGCTGGCGGGACTACGAGGCGTTCTTCCACGAGGGCGGCCACGCGTGGCACTTCGGGAGCACGGACAGGAGGCACCCCGCGGAGTTCAGGTACCTCGGGGACAACTCCGTCACGGAGGGGTACGCGTTCCTGCTCGAGCACCTGGTCACCGACAAGCTCTGGCTCAAGAGGTACCTGGGCTTCGAGGACTCGGGAGACTATGTGCGCTTCGCCCTGGTCAACAAGCTCATGTTCCTGCGCAGGTACGCCTCGAAGCTCATCTACGAGATGAAGCTGCACCAGGCCCGGGTGACCCCGGAGCTCGGGGACGTCTACAGGTCCACGCTCCAGAAGGGCCTGAAGTTCAGGCACTCGGAGAGGCACTTCCTCGAGGACGTGGACGACGGGTTCTACTGCGCAGAGTATCTCCGCGCATGGGTGTTCGACGGCCAGCTCAGGGCGGCCCTGGCCGAGAAGTTCGGCGAGGAGTGGTTCCTGAGCGAGAAGGCGGGGGCGTACCTGAAGGAGTTGTGGTCCTACGGCCAGAAGTTCAACGCGGACGAGCTGGTGCGGACCGTGGGCTACATCGAGCTGGACAGCGAGCCCCTGATCCAGGAGATCGAGCGCGGGCTGACCGGATAGGCGCTGATACTTTTTTAAACGGACCCGCCTTAACCCAACCCGATGAGGATCGCAATCCTTCTCAAGGATAGGTGCCAGCCGAAGCGGTGTAGCCAAGAGTGCATACGCTATTGTCCGCCCGTGCGCACGGGCGTGGAAGCCATCGCGATGGGGGACTCCGGGAAGCCCGTGATCGCGGAGAACCTCTGCGTCGGCTGCGGCATCTGCGTCCACAAGTGCCCGTTCGAGGCGGTCAAGATCATAGGGCTACCCCAGGAACTCGAGGGGGAGCTCGTGCACCAGTACGGCAAGAACTCGTTCAGGCTCTACAGGCTGCCCGTGCCCAGGGCCGGCCAGGTCATAGGCCTGCTGGGGCCGAACGGGATCGGCAAGACCACCGCGATATCCATCCTGTCTGGCCAGGTGGTCCCGAACCTGGGCGAGTTCAAGAAACCCGGGGACTGGGGCAAGGTCCTCGACAAGTACGCCGGCACCGAGCTGCGCGAGTACTTCAAGGGGCTGGCGGACGGCAAGACGCGCACCGCCCTCAAGCCCCAGTACGTCGACAAGTTGCCCTCAGTGCACAAGGGCGAGGTCAAGTCGCTCCTGTCGAAGGTCGACGACAGCTCGAGGCTGAAGGAGACGGCCGAACTGCTCGCGATAGACAACATACTGGACAGGGAGGTGTCCAAGCTCTCCGGCGGGGAGCTCCAGAGGGTGGCCATCGCGGCCACCATGCTCAAGGACGCTGACGTGTACTTCTTCGACGAGCCCTCGTCTTACCTGGACATATTCCAGAGGCTGAAGGTCGCGAAGGTCGTGCAGGAGCTCAGCACGAGGAAGCAGGTCGTGGTGATAGAGCACGACCTCGCCATCATGGACTTCCTGTCAGACCTGGTCCACATCATGTACGGCTCCGAGGGGGCGTACGGCGTGATGGCCGTGCCGAGGCCGGTCAGGACCGCCATCAACGTGTACCTCGAGGGCTACATGAGGGAGGAGAACATCAGGTTCAGGGACACCGAGATCAAGTTCGAGAGGAGGCCCCCGAGGACCGACTGGCAGTCCGAGGCCCTCGTCACTTTCACGGCGCTCAGCAAGCGCTTCAAGAACTTCACGCTGCATGTCTCGCCGGGGACCATCAAGAAGGGGGAGGTCGTCGGGGCCGTCGGGCCGAACGCCACTGGCAAGACGACCTTCGTCAAGGTCCTCGCGGGCGATATCAAGCCGACCTCCGGGGAGGTCTCGGGCGAGGCGACCGTCAGCTACAAGCCGCAGTATATCAAGCCCGAGTTCGAGGGCTCGGTCAGGGACATGCTCAGGGCATCCCTGGGGAAGGACTTCGACGCGGGGTTCTTCAAGGCGGAGGTGGCGCACCCCCTCAACCTCAAGTACCTCATGGACAAGGACGTCGACACGCTCTCCGGCGGGGAGCTGCAGAGGGTGTCCATCGCCGAGTGCCTCGGCCGGCAGGCGGACATATACCTGATTGACGAGCCGTCGGCGTACCTCGACTCGTCCCAGAGGATGACGACCTCCAAGACCATCAGGAGGGTCATCGAGAAGCTCGGGAAGTCCGCGCTCGTCGTCGACCACGACGTCTACATGATAGACCTCATATCCGACTCGCTCATGGTGTTCTCCGGGGCGGCGTCCGCCAAGGGCCAGGCGGACGGGCCGATGGAGATGAGGGAGGGCATGAACAGGTTCCTGAAGGACGTCGACATCACATTCAGGCGCGACCAGGACTCGTCCCGGCCGCGGATAAACAAGAAGGACTCGAGGCTCGACAGGGAACAGAAGGGCAGGGGCGAGTATTACTACGGCTAGGGCGCGCCGTCGTCGGCCCGCCGACGTCTCTTGCTCCAGTACACGTACCCGATGATGATCGCGAAGGCCGCGACGAGGACATAGAGGTCGATGTTGTCCGTCGTCTCCGCGAACCTCCGCCATTCATCTATAAGGACATACCCCGCCAGGGCGAGCACGGTCGTCCAGATGAGCGCGCCGATCGTCGAGAACAGGACGAACCTCTTGACGCGCATCTTGCCTATGCCCGCGGGGAACGATATGAACGAGCGGACGCCGGGGATCGCGTGCCCGAGGAGGATGCCGATGTCGCCGTACTTCGCGAACCATCTCTCAGCGAGCCCGAGGTCCCTCTCGTCGAGCCATATGTACTTCCCGTACCTCTCTATCAGCGGGCGCCCGAACCGGTAGCCGATGTAGTAGGCCACGGTGTTGCCGATGGCGGCCCCGGCGGTCACGACGGCGATTACTAGCACGAGGTTCATCTCGCCCTCGGCCGCCAAGTACCCGGCGAACGGGATTATCAGCTCGCTGGGGATCGGCGTGATTATCCCCTCGATGGTCATGAGGACGAAGATGCCGGGGTAACCGAGGTTCGAGATCAACTCGATGATCAGGTCGGTCCCCCACTGGACCAGGCTCATCGCCCACCGATGAAGGAGCCTGCATAAAAAGCATTAGGTGTCCCCCAGGCCCACGACCGAGAAGAATACTAGTACCGGCACGCTCCTCGCACAAGGCGATGTGGCTCACGAGGGTACTGGAGAGCTACAGCGCGATGATGGCCCTTGGGCTGTTGTTGGGCGTCCTGTCAGGGGGCTTCCCCGTGCTGACCAAGGAGGTCTCGATGGCGTCCCTCGCCATCCTGATGACGCTCTCCCTGTCGAACGTGAAGCTCGGCGAGGCGAGGAGCAAGGGCCACGCGAAGGACGCGGTCGTCGCCCTGGCCATCAACTACGGGATGCTCACGGTGGTCATCCTGCTGTTGGGGAGCATGTTCCCCGAGGACCTGTGGTGGGGCTGGGTGCTCATGGCGGCCGCCCCCTCGGCGGTTTCCGTCGTGCCGTTCACCACGATCATGGGCGGCAGGACCTCGAAGGCGCTCTTCTCCACGTCAGTGAACTACCTGGTGGCGCTCGGCCTGATGCCCCTGATCACCCTGGCACTGATAGGGTCGGCCGTCTCCGTAGAGAGCCTCGTGACCTCCCTCCTCCTGTTGATCGCGCTGCCAATGGCGTTCTCCAGGCTGCTGACGAGGGTCACCGTGCGGAAGAGGACCAAGTCGGTCGCGATGAACCTCTCGTTCGCCGTACTCATATTCGCCGTCGCGGGCTCGAACAGGGACGCGTTCTTCGAGGACCTGTGGATCGTGCTGGCGATATCAGCGGCCTGCATCGTCCGCACATTCGGGACGGGGTTGGGGACTGAATACCTGTTGCGCGCGCGCGGGGTCCCGAAGGACGAGCGGATACACCAAGTGCTGTTCGCGAGCTACAAGAACCTCGGGCTGACCGCGACTCTCGCGATCGCGCTCTTCGAGCCAGTCGTGGCCGTCCCAGCGACCATCTGCATCGTGTTCGAGGTCGTGTGGGTCATATTCCTCGTGAGGTTCTACGAGCGCGCGCCTACACGATCCCCCTGAGGCTCGACAGCCTCGCCCTCGAGGAGGACGCGACATGGTCCGCATACGCCCTCAGGCCCGTCCTGCCGCTCATGAGCGACCAGTCGGAGTATGTCAAGAACACGATCCCGGCGGACGCGCCCAGCAACAGGGCGGACTCGCCGACCACGTTCAAGTCGCCGAGCACCCGCTGGAGGCCGTCCATCCCCAGGTGGATGGACCAGAAGGCGAGCGGGAGCGCGAACCTCCACCCGAGCGACAGGTGGCCGACGACGATGGCGGCCACCGGGTAATGGAACCACGATTTCCACGGGAGGCCTGAGCTGTCGTCCCAGGACTGGTTTAGCACCGCGCTCCACCCGTTGGCAGACACGTACCGCGGGAGAGCGAACAGGTGGTCGGCGTCTATCACGATGCCGAACAAGACCGCGACGAACCACTCGTTCTTGTCGAGCCTCAGGAGCATGGCCACGAGGACCACGACGACGATGTGGGTTGGCGTCAGCATCTAGGGACCTGGATACGTATACTGGCTCCGGAGTATCTGTCTGTTTCGCCTCACACGCGGGTTATTAAACGGCCTCGCGCGGCGGACCCTCCTTATTAACTGCGGCGAAGATTTTAATAACCATATCGGCGGTGGAATCCGGAGGTCAAAGTGGCGCACATACATCTGGAGGACGGGGCGTTCTCGCCGTTCTGGGTCATCGTCTGGTCGCTCGTCGCCGCGGGCCTCGTCACGCTCGCGCTCATCATCATCGGCAGGAAGGAGACCTCCCCTAGGAAGCTCGCCATAGCGGCCATGTGCACGTCCGTAGGCTTCGCGGTCTTCCAGGTGAGCATACCCATCTTCGGTGGGATACACCTCAACCTCACACCCCTCATAGGCATACTGGCCGGGCCGGGGCTGGGAAGCCTTGCCGCGCTCCTGATCAACGTCTTCAGCGCCGCCGTCGGCCACGGCGGATGGGGCATGATCGGCGCGAACACTGTCGTCAACGTGATCGAGGTCGTCGTCTCCTATTACATTTACAGGCTTGTCCGGACCAGGTTCAAGCTCGACCGGTTCGCCTCCGGGCTGGGAGCGGCCGTCGTCGCGCTGTCCCTCAGCGCGGTCGCCATCGTGGCTATCGTCGCCGTCTCCGGGATCCAGGACTCCGAGCAGACCAAGGAGGAGATCGTCGCCAACATGGTCGTCATCGCGGTCATAAACATCGCCGTCGGCGTCCTCGAAGGCGTCGTCACGGGCTATGTGGTCAGTTTCATAGGCAGGGTGAGGCCGGACCTGCTGAAGGACACGGAGGGCGAGCTGGAGAAGGATGCCGCCCCCGCGCCGGGGGCATGACTGCATGAGACTCAGCGCCAGGTGGCTGGTGTCCCGGCTGGTGTACCTCGCCGCTGCCTTGGTCTTGGTCGGCGGTGTCGCCGTGTACAACCTGTACGGACAGGAGCAC
>JAUPMC010000071.1 GCA_030836605.1 Thermoplasmatota archaeon
AAGTTGTCCAGCGCCCTCGTCCTCTGGCCCTGCGACTTGTTGCCGTGTATGGCGTCGGCCTGGATGCGGTGGTCGTTCAGCATCTTCGCGACCTTGTTGGCCCTCCTCTTCGTCCTCGTGAATACCAGCACGCACTTCAGGTCCTGCCGCCTCAGCAGCTCCAGCAGGACCGCGTCCTTGTTCCTCTCGTCCACGAAGAGGACCTTCTGCTGGACCAGCTTCACCGTGGTCGCCTGGGGGGCGACCTCGACCCGCACCGGGTGGCGCAGCAGCGTCTTCGCGAGCTCGCTTATCTTCGGCGGCATCGTCGCCGAGAAGAACACAGAGTGCCTCTGTGCAGGCAGCCTCGCGATGACCTTCTTGACATCGTTTATGAAGCCCATGTCGAGCATCCTGTCGACCTCGTCCAGGACGAGGAACTCCAGGCTGCCCAGCTTCACGTAGCCCTGGTTCATCAGGTCCAGCAGCCTGCCGGGCGTGGCGACCAGGACATCGACGCCGTTCGAGAGCGCCTTGACCTGAGGGCCTTGGCCGACACCGCCGAATATCACGGTGTGCCTGAACCTCATGAACGACCCGTAGGTCGCGAAGCTCTCGTCGATCTGCGCCGCCAACTCCCTGGTGGGCGCGAGGACTAGAGTCCTCGGGGACCTGGGGACGATGTGCCTAGGCGACTGTGACATCAACTGCAGCAGGGGCAGGACGAACGCGGCGGTCTTCCCCGTGCCTGTCTGCGCGATCCCGATCAAGTCCTTCCCTTGAAGGATATGAGGGATTGCCTGCTCCTGTATCGGCGTCGGCGCGGTATAGCCCTGTTTGGCAACTGCCTCCAGAAGAGGCCCTATGAGCCCTAGATCCTTGAACATCATTCGCTTCACTCTCCAATCGTCATCCCGAAGAAGCAGATAAAAGGTTCTTCCCAACCATGCAGTTTCTAGGGGCATCTATCCAGGCCCCGGAGGTCCTGTAGCCCCTAGGCCTCCTGTGAGGCCCCGGCCGGAGAAATGTCATAAAGGGTTTGAGATAGCGTTTCGCGCGCCCGTCTCCCGCCTCAGAGGGCGGCCAGCGCCAGGTCCGCCTGTATCAACCCTTCGCCGGTGGCGTCATCGCTCCAGGAGTACTCGTACCAGCCCTCGACCGGGCTGAGGTCGTAGATGCTCATGGTCCCCGGCAGTATCTCCAGGGCCGTCTCCTTCAGGACCGACTCGACCGTCGCCTGGTCCAGCGTCGGGTCCTTCTCGAGCATCTGCGCGATCACTCCCGTCACGTGCGGCGCGGCCATGCTAGTCCCGCCCAGGTAGTAGAAGTTCCCCGGATTCATGCCACTGAGCGCACCGGCCCCGTAGCTCCACCACGGCAGGTGCGCGTAGCCCGGGACTCCCGGATACGGCCCTCTGACCCAGCTCCCCGGGGCCACGATGTCCAGCTCCTGGCCGTCCAGCTCCCTGCTGCTCCACGAGGCGATGTAAACCTCGTCGGCCACCGACGAGCCGTCCGCGACGTCGTTGTACCCGTAGAGGTCGTCCTGCAGCCACCAGAGCCTGTACCGCGGCGGGGGTGCCGTGTAGTCATCGCCGTACCACTCGTACTCCCACCCGCAGGCGCCGACCGAGATGATCTGCTCGTAGCCGCCTGGATAGCCCATGCCGGCGTCGCCCTCGTTGCCAGCGGACGCCACGACTATCACGCCGTTCGACACGGCGTAGTCGATGGCCTCTTCCATCACGGCCGACGGGGTCGGGCCGCCGAGGCTCATGGATATGACCATCGGGCTGTACCCGGCCAGCTTCAGGTCGGTCGCGTACACGATGCCCGCCGCGACCGCGCGGTCCGTGCCCATGACGAACTTCTGTTCGGTGAAGTTGACCTCGTCCGTGTGCCCCGCGCCTATCGTGTAGTCCACGAGCACCCTGACAGGTATGACCTTGACGTCAGGGGCTATCCCGTTGACGAATATCGGCGGCAGGACCAGTCCCGTCGCCGCGTCCGCCGGGGCGTAGTAGTTGTACCCGATGACCGTGCTGGTCACATGCGTCCCGTGGGTCGACCCCAGGGACCCGATGTAGCCGATCTCGTGAACGTAGCCGCTCTCGAGGAACGTCTGCGTCGCCTCGTCCCACAGGATCTCCTCCTTGAACCCCTTCGCGAGGTTGATCAGGATGCTGTCCACCGGGAAGTAGTCCTTCCAGTTCGGAGCCAGCCCCGTGTCCAACACCGCCACATACACTCCCTCTCCCGTATAACCGGTGCCGACGCTGTTTATCATGTCGGCGTCCCACGTGTCCCGTGCCTCCAGGACGACGTTGGGGGACGCCAGCGAGGACATGCTCGCCAACGGCACGACCAACAGACCCGCACAGATTACCACGAGAGATAGCCTAGTCACTCCGTGCCTTCCTGAATCTATCTCCATGGTCCTCTCCCCTTTCGACTGACCGTGTCATCCGACTTTACTCTATATAAGAACTAGCGGGAGTCAGTGTCGGTCAGTGCGCTCGCTTCGCGGGCGGCTGCCCCTGAGGCAACGGCGACTACGCGTCATGCAGCTACTATATCGTCGGACGAAGTTCAGGGTCTTAGGAAGGGTTCACATTGAGACCAGCTTTGCTAGTCATAGACGTGCAGAACTACGTCCTGACCGATTTCCCGGGGTACGCCGAGTCCGTCGCTAAGCGCGCGGGCGTCATGAACGGGGCCATCGCGGTCTTCAGGAGGAAGGGCCTGCCGATCGTGTTCGTCTACCACGAGGACGTCAATGACGGCCCGAGGCCGGGGTCGAAGGGGTTCGAGTTCTCCGAGCTCATCGATGTGCGAGACACGGACACGAAGTTGGTCAAGCACTACCCGAACGGCTTCAACAAGACGGACCTCGGGGACATCCTGCTCGAGAAGGGGTGCGACACGGTCTTCATCGTCGGGCTCAGCGCGGTCGGGTGCGCCCTGGCGACCTACCACGGCGCGATAGACAGGGATCTCGGGCCGTACTTCGTCCAGGGAGGGGTGGCCGCCGACACCGAGGAGCATGTCAGGTCCGCGGAGGACATCTGCAGGACGATGACGGTCGAGGAGCTCGAAGGGAAGCTGTGAGCCGAAAACAAGACGATGGAGTATCCGACCCTGGTCGAAAGAAGACAAAGGGTTTGTGTGGTTTCAGATCCTGGCCCGCAACCATACAGTCAGGGTCAGGCTATCGCGTAGCTCTTCAGCCCGAAGGTGACGACGCTCTCAGACCCGAAGACGCCGACCCCGTTGGCGTACAGTGAACCGCCTCCGAAGGACAGCCCGATCTCCCGGACGTCTCCCAGGGCCTCAGAGAACACGTCGCCATGGGCACTTGCGAAGTGACCGTCTCTGTCAGACCACGACGCCAAGTCCGTCAACGACGCTGTCAGTGTCCAAGACATCGCAGTCTTGTCATCGTCGAATCCGAGGTAGGCGAACTCAACGCCGTCATCACCGCTCGACCACCAGTAGTCCGAGCACTCCCACGAGTCGCCGGTCGAGCTCAGGAAGTGCAGCCTCACGAACGGCGTGTAGTACACGAGGTTCCCGTATATGTCAGTGTACTGCCACGCAGTGTACGGGGAGTTCCCGTTACGACACACCAATGTCGGGTCCTCACCCGTGTAGGTCATGCTGATCTTGGCCGTAATCGTGGTGGCGCCGGTCATGTCAAGGCTCCCGTACCAGACCATGTACACTGTGTAAAGGTCGGAGACCTCGCCTGAGGAGACATCGTTGAGTACGAAGCTCAACCCTCCGTCGGTCGCCATGGGCTTCCTGAGCTCGAAGGTCCCTCCAGTGCTGGGGTCCAGATCGCGGTCCAACACCCTCCACTCGTACTGGCCCTCGTGGCCGACCAGGTCGACACTCACATATTCCCCGCCCTTCGTCGACATGGCGAGTCCCGCGAGAGCGCAACTCACCATGAGCACGGCGCACATTCCGGCGAAGACGCCTCGGACTCCGCCCTTCCTTACCATCACCGGTGGCTCCTTCAATCTCCTATACCTCGTCATTTCCTCCTCATCCTCCTATCGACGCCCTCCGGGGACAGTCGTCCCCGGGGACGTCACTTGGGACAGTGCGCCCTTGAGGGAGGTCTCTGACGAGCACGCGTCTCGCTCAACGACCTCGACCCGCTGGCTGCCACTTCCCCCGCCCACTCCCCTGACGTGACCGTCAGGGCGTCCATCGAATCCACTTCTGACTATATAGCGTTCGCTAGGTATCGTCCGCATGGATACCGTCGGAAGGGAGTGTGCGCCGCCTCGTCACGACGGCTTGGCCGCGCCGTCTCGCGCATCCTCACCCGGATGAAGAAAGGGCTGGCCCCCCGCATGCGCCTGACGAAAGCTTATGACCACACCGACGGATGCGGGGCGTAGGTGCTCTGAATGTTCGGCGCTACGCCCGCTCCTGGCATGCAACCGAAGAAGAACAAGATCTGTCCCGCGTGCAACGCGAAGATGGGGTTCTCCGCCAATAAACGGACCTGCGACCACTGTGGGACCATCTATCACAGGGAGTGCCTGGACGCTCGAGCGACCATGATCTCAGGCAAGTCGGCCACGTTGCTCTTCCCGAACCAGCACGACAAGATAATCCAGCGGGCGAGGCAGCTCAGGATAGACCGCCTGCCCGTCCAGGACACCAGGGTCTACCGAGAGGGGATCGCCAAGGTCATGGCCATGCCGGAGAGCGAGGTGCTCCAGGACTACAAGGAACGGCTGTGCCCCGGATGCGCCGACGAGGTCCGCAGGACGGCCCCACAGGTGGGGAAGAACCTGGAGCTCGCGCGGAGGTACGAGGAGGCGGCGATGGTGTTCGACGACCTCGGCATGTTCGAGGACTCGGGGAGGATCAGGGAGGTCATGAACCGGCCCCGGTCCCCGGTCGAGAAGGAGCGGGTCGAGAGGGAGAAGATCGTCGAACGACAGGTCGTCAAGGTCAGGTGCAGGTACTGCGCCGCCCTCAACGACGACGTCAGAAGGACATGCGAGTCGTGCGGCGCGAACCTCTGAGGCGCCGGATCTCAACGACGCCGACGCGTCGCCTGTTGCCGCTCGGGGGCCGTCGCATTGTCCATAAGTGCGGAGCGATTGGAGATGACGCACTGACCTTGTCGGGGAACCACCATAATCTTCAAATAGAGTAGGCGGCCTGCAAAACGTGGAGTCGGTGGTTCAACCACAGAGGGGGAACGCTAGATGAAGTGGTCAAAAGCAAAACACCTTGGACGAATCAGTAACAGGAAAGCAATCATTTCTCTCATGGTCGTCGTGGCGCTCGTGGTGACATCGGCCGTGACGGCGGTCGCCATGTCGCCACAGGTCGCGTCGATCGAGTCGACGACGCCCGAGCTGAGCATACTCAACATGACCCATGACCCCACGGAGGCGCTCGTGGACGAGTCGGTGGTCTGGACTGTTGTGGTCGAGGTCCAGGAGCCTGCCCAGCTGGGCAAGGGCCTGCTCTTCACATGGGACTGGGACGACGGCAGCTACACCGTCTACCACATGAAATCCCTCATCTCCGAGCCGATAGCGGTCGATGTCCAGGCGCATGCGTGGTCCGCGGCCGGGGTCTACGATGTCGTGGTATCCGTCTATGACGGATACGGGCCTCAGAAGAGCAGGTTCCACAACGTGTCCGCGACGACCCCGTTCATCGTCAAGGACGCAGAGCCGAACACCCCCCCGATCGCGAGCTTCTACTTGTGGCCTGAAGAGGGCACCGTGGACACCGTGTTCATGTTCAACGCCAACTCATCCTACGACTTCGAGGACCCCGTCGAGTCGCTCCTGGTGCGCTGGGACTGGGAGTCCGACAGCATATGGGACACCGACTACTCCGGGGACCAGGCCGCGGAGCACCTGTACGCGGCCCCGGGCGACTACCTCGTGACGCTCGAGGTCATGGACACGGGCGGGCTGACGGACACGGCATGGGGGAACCTGACTGTTGTCGCCTCCACGGCCCTGACCCCGCATGACCCGATCATCATAATCGGAGACACCGACTTCGTCCCTGAGAACGGAGTCGTCGGCGGGACAGGGACATCGGACGACCCGTACGTCATCGGTGGCTGGCTGCGAGACACGGACTACGGGGACGCCAGAACCGTACTCGACGCGCGGAAGTGCTTCGTCATCAGGAACTGCCTGCTGATAGGGGATATCAACATCTCAGACACGGGCATCTACCTCGAGAACGACGACTGCGCCACCGTCGAGGGCGTGGACGCGTCCGGATTCCGATTCGGCATGTTCGCGAAGGACATGGGCGCGTTGAACATGGACTCATGCCGTATAGAGTTGAACGCCGATGGCGTCAATGTATTCAGGGCCCAATCCGTCGTGATCACCCGCAGCACGGTGTCATACAATATCGTCGGCGAGGGGAACGGAGAGGGTATCAACGTGGACGGTGCGGGATATGCCTCCATCTCCAGCAACACGATGGTTGGCAACCTCAACTCGCCTGTCCGGCTGTACTCCTGCGGCTTCGGAGAAGTCATGAACAACACGATGTCCGGATTCATCTCTCAACTCACTTACACCCAGGCGGTCGTCGCCTCCAACACCGTGATCTCCGGAGGCATATCCATCTACGG
>JAUPMC010000005.1 GCA_030836605.1 Thermoplasmatota archaeon
GATGTGAGAATCGGATTCGGCCCTGATGACTATCACATCCTCGCCGAGGTCATATGTCTGGTTAATGACCGTGACCGTGCCTCCCTCGGCCCCCGTGAACTCGATGGAGGACACTGAGAGCGCGCCGTCGGCGGGGGTGACCATGTCCGCCTGGAACGCAGCCAGGTCGACCGTACCACGCCACTCGGGCACGACGGCGCCCAGGGAATCCAGGGCAGTGACCGTGACCTCGAACTCGCTGAACGCGGTTATGGCGCTGGGCGCCGTGACCGAGAACCTGTCGATCGAGATGACTGAGATGGAGAAGTTCATCCATGTCGGGGAACCCATGGGGTCGCTCCCGTTCACGGTGACGAGATATGACCCGCCAGCCAGGGGCCCGATGTCGGCCTCGAAGAGCACCCAGGACGAGTCGTCCCCTGGGGCGACCGCGGACACTGACATCGAAGTCGCGGGCACGACCACAGAGCCGTCGGAGCTGTTCCTGACGGTGCATTCGGCCCCGGAGATGTCATAGCTGCCGAACGGGTCTGAGACGTTCGCCCGGACGGTCATCACCTCCGCGTCGGAGAACGTGTCGCGCGCGACGGAGGCCGAGTCCTCGGCCCAGGCGTCCGTCACCTCCACGAAGTCCACGAATGGGACGGTGATGTATGAATCGAACAAGTCGCTGTCATAGACGATGAAGATGTGCTTGGACGGCATCGTGTCGTTCCTCACGATGGTCATCACGAGCTGGTGGCCGACGGCGAGGACATAGTCCACGGCGGGCAGCGAGAGCTCGTGCAGCTTGATCGTGCTGTAGACGGGCCCGAGGATCGGCGCAGTGACCTGCGTCAGCTGCGTCCAAGACGCCGGCACGCCCCACTCGCCGGGGCCCATATCGGACACCTTCACTGTCATTATGTAGCCGGCCGAGTTCTCCTCGGCGGCTGCCCACACGCGGGCGCTGATGTTGCCCTGAATCCTCACGTCGTCATTCACGGCCGGGTCGAGCACCCAGAAGTGTTGCCACCTCTCCGACGGGAGGGGCTTCCCGATCGATATGCCCCAGTCGCCGTCGGCGTCGTAGTCGAGGTATGGGATGCTGGGATTCTGAGCGGCGGATGAGTTCAGCCAGTCGTAATCGCCTTCGTCAGAGGGCAGGCCCTCGTGCAGCCTGAGCGTCTTCGACCAGATCGGGAGGGAGTCGGCCGAGACGGTCCCTGACGAAGAGTCCAGGACCGGCAGGAGCGCGCCCATGATCATCAGGGCCGTGAGCAGGACCGCAGGTAAGCCGCCTCGAACCTGAGCGGGCATGCTACCTCCTGTATGGACTTCCCTCATGTGCCTCAGTGGCCCCTCTTCGCGTCCGCAGGTAGATTCATAGCCGTCGCTGGGCTTATAAGCGTTCTTGATTTGTTATCAGGGGTGGTAATGGGCACTGGCGTCCACTGCGCTAACCCATCTTCTCCGACACCGCCAGGCCGAGGGCCTTGAAGACCTGGTCGACGTTCTGCCCGGTCTTGGCGCTCGTCAGGAAGGCCTTCGCCTTGTACTTCGAGGCCAGCTCCTGCAGGTCGGACTCCTTCACGACGCACTCGTTCTCCATGTCCGCCTTGTTGCCCGCGAAGACGATCGGGACGTCGCCGGCGACATCGGTCAGGGCCTTGATCCAGTACCTGAGCTCCTCGAGTGTCTCTTTATTGGTCATGTCACAGACGGCTATCGCGCCGTGTGCACCGAAAAAGTACGCCTCGCGGAGCAGTTCCCTGAAGCCCTTCTGGCCCATGATGTCCCAGACGAGCATCATGACCTTGACGTTGACCCCCTGGTCGTTGACGTCCACGATCTTCTTCGTGACCTTCGTTACGATCGTGGCAATGTACCTGTCGTCGAAGACGTCCAGGACGAACCTCTTGATGAGGCTGGTCTTACCGACTCCTGCGTCTCCGATAAAGCATATCTTGACTTTCATGAGGTCATCGTCGCTCATAAGGTCCCCTCCGTTCAGGGAGCCTGAAACACTCTCTTCGGGTAAATAAACTCTGCCCCTTTTAAGCCTTTGGTAAATGCTGGCTGGCGGCCGCCCGACGTCGCACCATGCCAGTAGGCCACTTCTTGGCGCTGTTGCCCGCCAAACCGGCGCCCGCCCCGGCGAGATGTCCGCCGCAAGTGTGATATCCTCCGGCGCGCTTCGGGAAGGCGAGGTGAGAGATGATGGACAATGTGAGGACAGACGAGTCCTCGATCGACTATCTGAAACTCTTCGACGACTTCGCAGACGAAGCCGACGCTGATTTCTCAGAGAAGTGACCGAGAGCTGGTACCGTTCCCGCGGCCCCGCCGCGATGATTATATCATGGACCTAGATGGTTCCTTTGATGATGGACGCGGAGGGGCTGCTCAAACCACTTAGGATTTCTACCAAGGCGTGCGTCGAGGGACAGAGCTCCGTCGCTGTCGCATACTCCGGGGGGGTGGACAGCGCCGTCGTCGAGAGGATAGCCAGGGAGACGGCGACGACCGTCTGCTACACGTGCGCCGTGCGAGGCTCCCACGACCACTCCAGGGCCCCGTTGTCCGCGGAGGAGAGCGGTATCGAGCTGAAGCTGATATCCCTTGAGCGGGAGGGGCTGACCGCGCTCGTCTCCAAGGCGTGCTCGGCGCTGAACACGGAGGACCCGCTCAAGGTGGCATATTCCGTGCCGATCTTGTGCGTAATCGACGAGTGCGAGCAGGGCGTCGTGCTCGTGGGCAGCGGGGCGGACGAGCTCTTCGGGGGTTACGCCAAGTATCTCGAGGATGGCGACCCGGAATCATCCATGGAGAAGGACCTCGACAAGATGCTCGCTGAGAACGAGTTACTACGCGTATACGCTCGCTCGGTCGGCAAGCGGCTCGAGGCCCCCTTCTGCGCGCCCGAGGTCATATCGTTCGCCAAGGGCCTGCCGCTCGACAGGAAGCTGGGGGCGGGGAACAGGAAGATAGTGCTGAGGGAGGCGGCGAGGTCGCTCGGGGTGCTCTCGCACGACACTCCCAAGAAGGCCGCGCAGTACAGCTCCGGCGTCATGAAGGAGATGAAGGCCATGGCCAAGGAGCGGGGCATGGACCTCCGAGAGTGGACGGCGGAGTTAGCCGCAAAGGGCCGCAGAATCCCTTAATACAGGATTCCATTCACATCCTCGCATGTCCTATTCCGAAATGGTCGACTGGATGTTCAACCTCGAGAGGTTCGGCATCAAGCTCGGCCTTGACAACATGAGGGAGTTCTCGAAGAGGATAGGGGACCCGCATCGAGACTTCAGGTCCGTCCATGTGACGGGGACGAACGGGAAGGGCTCCGTGTGCACGTTCGTCTCGGGGATGCTCAGACAGCACGGCCTTAAGGTCGGGCTCTACACTTCACCGCACCTGGTCGACTTCAGAGAGAGGATCATGGTCAATGGGAGGATGATACCTGAGAGCAGGGTCGTGAAGCTGGGGGAGGAGCTCAGGGTGCACATGGAGGAGATGGCCGCCCAGGGCAAGGAGAGACAGCTAACGTTCTTCGAGTTCACCACGGGCCTCGCGTTCAGATACTTCAGCGACCTGGATGTCGACTACGTCGTCGCCGAGGTAGGCATGGGCGGGAGGTTGGACGCCACGAACATCATCCAGCCGGATGTGGCGGCGATCACCCGCATAGGGCTCGAGCACACGGACTACCTCGGCAGGACGATTATGGAGATCGCCGGTGAGAAAGCGGGTATCATAAAGGACGGGTGCGGGGTCGTGACCTGTGAGAGGGACCCTGAGGTGCTCAGGCTGTTCGAGGACACCTGTCGGCGGCATTCGTGCGACCTCTCGAGGATAGGGGAGCACTTCGACGTGCATGACGTGAGCCAGACACTGTCCGGGACTAGCTTCGGCTACGAGGGGCGGCGGAGGCTTGACGGGCTGACGACGCGGCTCCTGGGCGGATACCAAGCTGAGAACGCGGCGGCTGCCATCGCGGTCGCCGAACGCCTGGGGGACAAGGGCGTGAACATCACCGACGAGGAGGTCCGGAAGGCGCTGCTGAGCGCCAAGTGGCCGGGGAGGCTAGACATCGTGTCCAAGAGGCCGGTTCTCATGTTCGACGGCAGCCACAACCCGGACGGGGCGCGGACGACCGCGAGGACCCTCGAAGCCCTCGGTATGACGCCGATCACGTTCGTCCTCGCGTGCATGAAGGACAAGGACGCGGGTGGCATCGTGAGGGCGCTGGCACCCTGCGCGGACATGATGGTCGTGACGC
>JAUPMC010000006.1 GCA_030836605.1 Thermoplasmatota archaeon
TCGAGCCCATGACCGCGCCCACGCCTCCCCTGCCAGCTGCTCTGTGCGTGTCGTTCATGATGGCCGCGTAGCGGCCCTTGCGCTCGCCCGACGGCCCTATGACGGTGTACCTCGCGCCCTCGTGCCTCCTCTTGAGCACGGAGGTCGTCTCGAACACGTCCTTGCCCCAGAGCCCGGACGCGTCCAGGAGCTCGGGGCCGGTGTCGGTGATCGTGAGGTAGACCGGAGAGGACGCCCTGCCCTTGACGATGATGCCGTCGTACCCCGTCTTCCTGAACATCGGGCCCCAGTGGCCGCCCGAGTGCGCTGAGAGTATCGCGCCCGTGAGCGGGGACTTGGTCGTCACGTTGTAGAACGCCGAGAACGCCCCGTAGGTGCCGGTGTACGGCCCCGTCATGAAGATGAGCCTGTTCTCCGGGTCGAACGGGTCCACTTTGGGCTTGTTCTCCTCGTAGAGCATCTTCGCGGCGAGGCCCCTGCCGCCCAGGTAGTCTACCCGGTCCTCGTCCCTGACCTCGCGGTCCTCGAACCTCCCTGACCTGAGATCCGCCCGTAGAATCCTCATGCTGAATGCCCCTGGTGTACGCACCGAATGAATTGCTACAATGTATAAAAGGATTTACTCCGGCGCTGCTTTGCCGTACGATTGTTCGCAGATATTTCGCCAAATCAGGCCGCCGTTCGAACTTCTTGTATAAACGCACAGGTTTAATACGCACCGGGCGTTCACAAACGCATGGCCTTCGAGTCCCTGGGCATCGACTCGGTCCTCGTCGTGGCCGTCCTCGCCGGGGCCGTGGCGTTCTTCTACTCCAACCTGGGGCTGGGCGGGGGCCAGCTGTACGTGCCGATCATGGACTGGTTCTTCGTGGACCTCGACATGCGGGAGATCGTCCCGCTGTCGCTCTGCTTCGCCTTCGTGACGATGCTGAGCGCGACCTACACGCACAGCAGGAAGGGCCTGGTCCATTTCAAGCTCGGCGGGCTCCTGGCCGCCGGGGGCCTGGTGGGAGTGGTCGCGGGCGTCTTGTTCACGATGACGATGTCGGAATGGGTCGTCAAGGTGGGCTTCGCCGCGCTGCTGGTTGTCGCGGCGACGAAGATGATATACGACCTGCAGAAGGGCAAGAAGGACTATGTCGGCTGCCCGGCCTCGTGGAGCCTCAGGTGCAGGCTGGCGGGGATAGGCGTCAGCGTCCTCACGGGCTTCCTCATTGGCAGCTTCGGCATAGGCGGGGGCGTCGTGAGCGTCCCCCTGATCATCTACGTGTTCAGGTTCGAGCCCAGGTTCGCGATAGGCACGTCCGCCCTCATGGGGGCCATCCTGACCCCAGCGGCGTTCTTGGCGTACGTCGTGACGGAGGGCGTGACGATACACTACGACCTCGCGCTCGCCCTCACGCCAATCGTGTTCGTCCTGGGGTTCATAGGCTCGACATGGGGCCTGAAGAGGCTGAAGACCAAGGTCGTCAAGATGATATTCACTGGCGGGGTGTACCTCGCCGCCTCCGAGATGATCATGAGCCTCCTCCTCAGGTGAGCGGAGGGTCGGCGCCTCCAGGGGCACAGATAGTTTCTTGACGGGGTTCCGCCATTGGCCGCCGAACGTGATTCCGATGGCCAAGGCTCATCTGAAGGTAGTCGAGGTCTCAGGCTCGTACGAGGGCATGGGCTCCAAGGTCGGGTCCGCGTGCAAGCGCGAGGTGCGGGACATGCTGGCCGACGCCAGGGGCTCCGTCGAGAGGCGCCGCCTGACATGGGAGAATGCCCGGGCGAGCGCCGGGAAGCACCTCCCGTTCGTGGAGGACTACAGCAAGGACCAGCTCGCGTTCGTGAGGGGATACGCGAAGGGCTCGGGGGTCCCGTTCGAGGACCTGTTCCTGTTGTTCTGCCTCGACGAGAAGGGCATGTGCACGGACATCATGGTCAACGGAGACGCCACCGCGGACGGGGGTGTGTATTCCGCCCACACCGAGGACTGGTCAGAGTCGTCCGAGCGCCAGCTGGTGCTGGTCAAGGCGAAGCCAAAGGGCAAGCCCTCGCTCATGGTCATGACGATGGGGGGCCTCGAGTGGATAAGCGGCCTCAACTCCGCCGGGCTGACGCTCACGGGCAACTCACTGTACCAGAACGACACCAGGGTCGGCGTCCCGAAGCTCTTCGTCGCCCCGCAGGTGCTCGCGTCCGAGACCCCGGGCGAGGCGCTCTCCGCGGCCACGCCCGCCCACAGGGCATCGAGCTTCAACAACAACATAACCCACTCGAGCGGGGAGATGTACTGCGTCGAGGGCACGGCGACCGACTTCGCGGTCCTGTACCCGGACGACGGGTACCTCGTGCACGCGAACCACTACCTGCACCCGAGGCTCATGAAGTACGAGACCGCCTTCGGCGAGAACGGCGTCCACGCGATCACGGGCGCCTCGAGCACGGTCGTCAGGTACCACCGCGCGCTCAGGCTCATCCGGGCCCAGCTCGGCGAGGTCACGAGGGAGTCGCTCATGGAGGTCATGAGGGACCACGTGAACCGCCCAGGCTCGATATGCCGCCACATCAAGAAGGACGACCCGCCGCACGAGCGCTGCAAGACGACCTTCGCCGTCGTCCTGGACCCCGTCAAGCAGAAGATGCACGTGTGTCTCGGCAACCCCTGCGAGGGCGAGTTCAAGGAGCATTCGCTCCGCTGACCCCCCAGGGCGTTCAGTACATGTCCCTGAAGTGGCCCAGGATCTCCAGGCTCACGAGGGATATCCACTGGTCGTCGAGCGGGTGCGGCCTCTCGGACCTGTGCCACAGTCCGTCCCTCGACCTCGCGTTCAGGAGCCACCTGATGGGTTTCTCCATGCGCTCGTCGCCCGGGCCGAAGCCCAAGTGGACGAGCGTGTCGAGGGCCGTGAGCCCGCTGCCGTAGTAGGTCGGGAACTTGAGCATGGTCCAGTTGTGCTCGGAGAGGTAGTACGACGAGTGGAAGTTCTTCTTGAAGAACCTCTCGAGGACGAACTCGGCCGCCTTCTTGATGCGCTTCTCGCCGCTCAGGGACCGGTACATGGATATCCCTCTCAGGGCGCCGAGCGTGGTCCAGACGCAGCTCGGGACGTCGTCGTAGTCCGAGGGGTCGTACGGCGGGAGCTTCCCCTTGATCTTGAGGTTCAGGAACTCCTCGCGCTTCATGAACTTGTACTCGGGGCGGTACACCATGTCCTGTATGTACGGGATGTTCCACCCTCCGTCGTGCCTCTGCATCCCCAGGAGGGCCTGGAGGAGTTTCTCGACCCTCATGTCGCCCTTCATGTCGAACTTCATCAAGACGCCCAAGGTGAGGCCGTGGTTGTAGGGCCTGGGTATGTCGTCCAGGTCCGGCCCCCGTATGAACCCGTCCTCGCGCTGCCAGCTCAGCAATAGCTCCAGGGAGTCGTTGATGTGGCCCGTATCCTTGGTGGCCCAGTACTCGAACAGCATGTACAGGTTGCGGACGATGATCCTCTGGGACCACCCATACGGGGGCCCTGGCCCGGCCTCCTCCTCTATCCTCCTGGGCGTGGAGATCGGCCATGTGCCGTCAGGCCTCTGCGACTCCAGGAGCTTCAGGAACGGGCGGTATGTCTTGCACTCCTCTATCGCCCTGGCCAGGGCGGGGTCGTTCTTCTCCTTCCAGAGGACGTACTCGAGGACCCATCTCCTGACGGGCGGGACCGCTGTCTGGTTGAGCTTCGCGGCGGCCTCCTCGACGGCCTTGTCGACCTCCGTCCTGAGCATGGCGAACGGGCGTAATGCGTTGGGGATGATTCATCCTTTCGCCCGCGCGAAGGGGCGGTGTCCTCCGACCATCGATAAGGGGGGCACAACAGTGATAAGGGGTGTATCGCATTTCGAGACGGGTCAGCTGATGGGTCTGTCAGGGTCGTCTTTAGGGGGAGTGCAAGGCAGGAACGGCCGGGTGAGTCCTCCA
>JAUPMC010000072.1 GCA_030836605.1 Thermoplasmatota archaeon
CGCCGTGGTCCTCGAGCTGTCCACGGGCGCGAAGCTGGTCAGGCTGGCCCTGGACCCGCCCGCGTGCATGACCTCCGCCTTCGGCCAGGGGTTAGCGGTTGAGTCGTCCCGATTCTCGCTCGTCATGGAGGCGTTCATCTCCGACGGCGAATGCCTCGTCTCCGTGGGGGTGGGGTGACGGACTTCGTGGTGTCGAAGGTCGTGATGTCCGTCTGCGCGCTGCTCGTGGCCGGTGGGCTGGCGGGGATCGTGGAGACCTCACTTGAGGCCGACCCCGGAGGAGACCTCGAGGACATCCTAGGCGACCTCCAGGAGATGCTCTCCCGGCTGGCGTCGCACGGATGTGACTTCGACTTGACCTGGACCGTGCCCGCCCTCCCGTCCACGTCGGCGGTGCACATGTCGTTCGGGGACGGCCCAGTGGTCGCCAGAGCGGACGGCGTGACGAGGGCGGCGGAGATGTGGCCCGAGGTCCACACGTGGACCTGGGACGGGCGACCGTTGAATATGACGGTCGTCGAGGAGCTCGACTCATCGAGCCCGAGGTTGGAGGCATGGACGGGGGACGCACTCGCCATCACGGCTTACGAAGTGCTGTTGGACGACTGCCGCGAACTCCTCGTCTGCGTCCGTTGACCTCAGCGGCCCCGGAAGCCCTCAGCCAAGCCCTTCACAGACTCTGAGAACACGTCGGCCTCCTCGGGAGTGTTGTACAGATACGCGGACGCGCGCGCACACCCCTGGAGCTTCAGCGCGTGGAACAGCGGGTGGCAGCAGTGCATCCCCGAGCGCATCATGATGTTCTTCGAGTTGTCCAGGATCATCGCGACGTCGTGGGGCGAGAGCCCTCGGACGTTGAAGCTGAATATACCGCCCCTCAGGTTCGGGTCGGACGGGCCGATCAGACTGACGCCGTCGACGCCCCTGAGCGCCCGCGTGATCCGGGAGTTGAGGGCGACCTCGTGGGCCCTGACCGCGTCCAATCCGACGGATGAGAGGTATTCCAGCGCCGCCCCGGTCCCGATGATGCCAGAGTAGTTCTGCAGGCCCGTCTCGAACCTCTCGGGTGGCGGCAACAGGTTGTATGAGTCGTAGGTCGTATCCACGACCCCGTGGCCCCCGCACATGATCGGGGGGATGTCGCCGACGGACCCGGACAGCGCGTAGAACAACCCGACCCCTGACGGCCCGAGCATCTTGTGGGCCGACGCTGCCATGAAGTCCACGCCCAGTCTGCTCACATCGATCTTCATGCTCGGCGCGGCCTGGGCCGCGTCCAGGAGCACCTTGGCACCATAGGAGTGCGCGATGTCCACTATCTCCTTCGCCGGGAGAGTGCACCCCGTCACGTTGGAGGTGAGGCACATGGCGACGAGCTTCACCTTCTTCGACATCGTCTCCTCGAAGGCCGACAGGTCGAACGTGAGGTCCTCGGAGGACCTCACCACCCTGTGCTTCAGGGAGTAAGTGTCCCTGGCCCTGAGGACCGGCACATGCACCGAGTTGTGCTCGTAGTCCGTCGTGACGATTTCGTCCCCCATCTTCCAGGGAAGGCCCATGATGACCGTGTTGAGCCCCTCGGTCGTGTTCTTGACGAAGGCCATCTCGGACGGGTCCTCGGCCCCGAAGAACGAGGCTGCCTTGGCCCTCACGTCATCACACCTGAGAGAGACCTCGGTCGCGAGCTTGTGCACGCTCCTGCCGGCGCAGGCGGGGAAGGACTCGTAGTACTCCGAGACCGCCTCGATGACCTGCCTCGGCCTGAGCGTCTGGCAGGCGTTGTCGAAGTATATTGGCGGCTTGCCACCGATCTCCTTGCCCAGCACCGGGAAGTCCCGTCTGATGCGCCCGACGTCCATCTAGTTCGGAGTCGCATGCCCATCGGCCGTATAAGTCCTTTCCATCGTAGGCTGGCTCCGCGGGCCGACGCCTGGGCCATCACGGAGGCAAGTTTTAATGGTATGGCTCCTCATCACCCTCGCTTGTCATGACCGCCAGTCCGATGAAGCGCATCTACTTCGACCACAGCGCCACATCGAGGGTGTTGCCTGAGGTGTTCGAGGCGATGGCGCCCTTCTACACCGAGCGGTTCGGGAACGCGTCCAGCCTCCACTCGTTCGGCAGGGAGGCGAAGGCGTCCATGGAGATCGCGAGGAAGCACCTCGCGGCCCTCATCAACGCCGAGCCGAGCGAGATAATCTTCACGTCCGGCGGGACCGAGGCGGACAACCTAGCGGTGAAAGGCGTGGCCGCGTACAAGGGCAGGACCAAGGGACACATACTCACGACCTGCATCGAGCACCACGCGGTCCTGGAATCGTGCGCCCACCTGAAGCGCTTCGGGTTCGAGGTCACTGAACTCCCAGTGTCCAAGGACGGGATCGTAGACCCCGGGGAGGCGGAGAAGGCCATGCGGGAGGACACCGTGCTCGTATCGGTCATGGCCGCGAACAACGAGATAGGCACTATCCAGCCCATACGACAGATAGGGGCCTTGGCCAGGTCCAGGGGCATACCGTTCCACACGGACGCCGTCCAGGCCATCGGCAAGATGGACATAGACGTCAAGAGGGACAACATCGACCTCCTGGCGCTCTCGGGGCACAAGTTCCACGGCCCCAAGGGCATCGGGGCACTCTACGTCCGCAAGGGCACGAAGATAGAGCCCCAGATACACGGCGGGGGGCACGAGCGCGGGCTCAGGTCGTCCACGGAGAACGTCCCGGGGATAGTGGGTCTGGGCAAGGCGGCCGAGGTCGCCAAGCGGGACTTCGCCAGCACCACAGAGTCCATGAAGGGGATCAGGGACAGGATCATCCAGAGGGTCCCCGAGGTGGTCCCGAGGGCGTACCTGAACGGCCACAGGACCCAGAGGCTCGTCAACAACGTCAACTTCAGGTTCGATTTCATCGAGGGCGAGGCGCTCATGCTCCAGCTCGACATGAAGGGCATCGCTGTGTCCACGGGCTCGGCGTGCTCGACAGGGTCGCTCGAACCGTCGCACGTGCTCATGGCCCTCGGGCTCAAGCACGAGCAGGCCCACGGGAACCTCCGCCTGACCGTAGGTAGGGAAAACACCTATGAGGAAGTAGACCGTTTCCTTGAAGTGCTGCCCGGGATCGTTTCCAGGTTGAGGGAGATATCGCCCCTGAACGAGGAGACGGCGAAGGGCGGGAGAGAGGGTGGCAGCTGTGTACAGTGAGAAGGTCATGGACCACTTCGCCAACCCGAGGAACGTGGGCGAGATACCGGACGCGGACGGGATCGGAAAAGTGGGGAACCCGCAGTGCGGGGACGTCATGTGGCTCTACATCAAGGTCAAGGACAACATCATCACCGACATCAAGTTCAAGACATTCGGCTGCGGGGCGGCCATCGCGACCAGCTCCATGATCACGGAGATGGCCAAGGGCAAGACACTGGACGAGGCGAAGAAGATATCCAGGCAGGATGTCGCGACCTCGCTGGACGGGCTGCCGCCGCAGAAGCTGCACTGCTCGAACCTGGCCTCGGACGCGCTCAGGGAGGCAATCAAGGACTACGAGGCGAAGAAGGCCGCCAAGGCCTGACCCGCGCCCCCGACGTCCCCAGCAAAGTACTTCTATCCCGAGGGGCAATCAGCACCGATGGCCATGGCTGACCTGGGCGTGGACTTGTGCGGTCTGAGGCTGCGGAACCCCACCATGCTAGCGTCAGGCGTTCTCGACGAGACCGCTGGGACGATGGTCGAGGTCGCCAGGGCGGGCGCCGGGGCGGTCGTGACGAAGTCCGTGGGCAGGTCGCCCAGGGAGGGACACGCGAACCCGTGCGTCGTCGAGCTCGAGGTCGGGCTACTGAACGCCATGGGGCTTCCGAACCCTGGCATCGAGTACTTCTCCGAGGAAGTCAAGGCGGTCAAGAGGGAGGGTGTGACGGTCGTCGGGAGCGTCATAGGCGGCTCCGAGGACGAGCTGGCCGAAGTGGCCGCGCTGATGGCCGCGGCCGGCGCGGACGCCGTCGAGCTGAACCTCAGCTGCCCGCACGCGAAAGGGCTGGGCACGGAGATAGGGTCGACCCCCGAGGACGTCGAGCGCGTCTGCAGGAGGGTGAGGGATGTGGTCAAGGTCCCGCTGTTCGCCAAGCTGACCCCGAACACATCATCCATATCCAACCTGGCGAAGGCCGCGGAGAGGGGCGGCGCGGACGCCGTGGTCGCGATCAACACGCTCAAGGGGATGGCGATATCCCCGGAGGCGGGGATGCCCGTCCTGGCCAACCGGTTCGGGGGGCTGTCCGGGCCCGCCATACGGCCAGTGGGCGTCAGGTGCGTGTACGAGATATACGACGCGGTCGAGATACCCATCATGGGCGTGGGCGGGATCTCGACTGGCAGGGACGCGCTCGAGTACATCATGGCCGGGGCGAGCGCGGTGCAGGTCGGCACCGCCGTCTGGACCCGCGGGCCCGCTGTGTTCAAGTCGATATGCGAGGATGTCTCGCGGTTCATGGACGAGTACGGCTACTCGAAGGTCGGGGACATGGTGGGGGTCGCTCATGGCACCAGGCCTTAGGATGGTCAGAGTCGCGGAGCACCGAGACGAGAGCCGCTCCGTCAAGACGATGAGGTTCCAGGGCAGGATGGAGGCGCGCCCAGGGCAGTTCGTCATGGTCTGGGTCCCTGGAGTGGACGAGTTCCCGATGTCGCTGTCGCACACGGGTGAGAGGTTCGGGATCACATATCAGGTGCTCGGGGACGGCACGAAGGCGCTCTCCAAACTCACTGAGGGCGACGTGGTAGGCATAAGGGGGCCTTTCGGGAGAGGGTTCTCCGAGGCGGGCAAGCGCCTCCTCGTCGTCGCGGGAGGAGTGGGCATCGCCCCGACGGCCCCGTTGGTGGAGGCCGCGACGAAGGCTGGGAAGGAGGTGCACCTGGTGCTCGGGGCCAAGTCCGCCGAGGAGCTGGTGTTCGAGAAGAGGTGCGCCGAGTCTGGGGCGAGGGTCCACGTGTCGACGGACGACGGCAGCAAGGGATACGCGGGCTTCGCCACCGGGCTGGCGTCCTCGCTCCTCGAGAAGGACGCGTTCGACGCGGTCTACACTTGCGGCCCCGAGAGGATGATCACGACGATGATGGGCATATGCAAGGAGAGACGGCTGCCCATGCAGGCGTCGGTCGAGCGCATCATGAAGTGCGGGATAGGGGTGTGCGACTCGTGCGCGTTGGACGGGAAGCACGTCTGCACCGATGGCCCGGTGTTCGGCCTCGACGAGCTCGAGAGGTTCAAGGAACTCGGGAAGACGAGGTTGGACAGGACGGGCAGGAAGACAGGCATCTGAGCAGGGCCGCGGGCTGCGGATATCGTACCTGGAATCTCGTTTTCGGATTTAGGAACACCTCAAAACGGATTATCTGGCACAGGCATCCAACCACTCCGATGGCAGGTGCGATACCCTTTTTAACATGATGCGCTAAGCCAGTGTCACAACGAGGGATAGGGTGCCAGAAAACGTGGCAAAATGGAACGAGAAGTACGAGCAGATTGAGACCTCGTGCCGCGTGAAGTATCACTGCACGCCGTGCACGTACCCGAACTGCCAGAGACAGGTCAGGTTGAAGAAGAACCTGGCGAAGACTTTCGGAAAGGCTTGAGCTAGTTACGTACGCAAACCCTTTGACAAACCACCACACCATCGGGCCCGCGACCCGGGCCCGATCATCATCCCTTCTTCTCGACGCAATCGGGGTTCGGCGCGGGCCTCCCGACCACATCGTTCACGATGCTCCAGAACTCGTCGTCCGAGACCCGGCCATGCTCCTCGCCCGCCCGCTTTATGGCCCGGACGATGTCACATATCTGCTCCTGAGAGGCCGACACGCCCTTCTCATCCAAGCGGCTCTTAACGATGTGGGTCCCCGAGTGCTTCCCGAGGACCAGCCTCCGCCTGTTGCCCACTTCCTCCGGGTTGACGCACTCGTAGGTCATCGGGCAGCTCAGGACCGCCGCGACGTGTATCCCGGACTCGTGTGAGAACGCGTTCGGGCCCACCCAGGGCTGGTTCGCGGGCATCGGCAACCTTGCCGCCTCGAACACCGTCCTCGCGAGGTCCGTCAAGCCGTCGGTCTTAATCCCGATGTCCTTCTTGTACAGGTGCTTCAGGGCCATGACAAACTGCTCCAGGGAGACGTTACCGGCCCTCTCGCCTATGCCCCCGACCGTCGTCGCTATGGCCTCCGCCCCAGCCGACAGCGCGGCCACGGCGTTCACGGTCGCCAGGCCGAAGTCGTTGTGCAGGTGGGCCGAGAGGGGCAGCTTCGTCTTCTCCCTCAGACTGGATACGATGTACTGGACCGCCTCCGGCCCCCCGCAGCCGAGCGTGTCCGTAATGCCTAGCCTCGCCGCGCCCGCATGCTCGCACCTCCCGAACATGTCCGCCATGAAGGAGACGTCCGACCTGGTGCTGTCTTCCGAGCTCATGCTGGCCTTCAGGCCGTGCGCGCTGGCGTAATCGACCGCCTCGACCGCCTTCTCCAGCACCTGCTCCCGGGTCATCTTCAGCTTGTACCGGAGGTGCAGGTCGCTCGTGGCGATGAAGAGAAGCACCATGTCGACATCGCAGTCGACCGCGGCGTCGATATCCTGCTTCAGGGCCCGGGACAGGCAGAGTACTTCCGCGTCCAGGCCGAGGGAGGCGACTTCCTTGACCGCGGCCTTCTCAGATTCGGACACCGCTGGGAACCCGGCCTCTATCTGGTGCACGCCGACCTCGTCCAGCTTCCTCGCTATCGATGTCTTCTGCTCGAGCGTGAAGTGCACCCCGGGCATCTGCTCCCCGTCCCTGAGCGTGCTGTCGTAGACCACGACTTTCTCGGGGAGGCGGAGCTTCGCCGCGGCGTTGTACGGGCTGACGGCGGAGAACCTCACGCTGGCAAAATCGTATGATGACTATTTATCATGTTCCAGCGCCCCCGGGGCCTCTACGCGTCGCTGAAGCCAGCACGGGATGGCACCGGCTGGGCAAACAATAAAGAGTAAGAGGCGCATAATCGCCTGGCCGTGCCGGGGTGACAGAGCGGCCATGTGGCGGACTGCAGATCCGCAAACAGGAGTTCAAATCTCCTCCCCGGCCCCAATCCTGTTATCAGTCATGATTGAAAGGTTTAAGATGAGTCCCTGCTTTCGGGCTGAGTGAGCGCAGAGAGCGATTCTACCAGATGTGGTAGCATTTGTCAGTCCGGTGTTGAACATGAAAACCCCGTGTGAGCTAGTGGTCGGGAAGATACTGCCGACGCTTAGGGCGTCTGTGGTCAAGGAACTGTCGAACAAGTACCATATGAAGCAGTCCGATATCGCGAAGAGCCTGGGCATCACCCAGGCGTCCGTGAGCCAGTACCTCAGCTCGACCCGGGGCGGGAGCACCAAGATGCTGGAGGACTTCCCCCAGATCACCAAGTATGCGGACGAGATCGCGAAGAGGATCGTCAGCGGGGAAACCAAGTACCAGTGGTACGGCGTGCTCTGCAAGGCGTGCAAGGAGATCAGGGAGGACGAGCGCTTCTGCAGGCTCCACAGGGTCTCCGCGAAGCTGAGCGGGTGCGACATCTGCAAGAAGCATTGAGTCCGGGTCTTTCGAGAAAATATTGAGGTTTAGGGCGGAGCGCCCTTGGCGCGCCGGCCCTTTGTGGTTTCTACCGCATGGGATATGTGCCTGGCTCAGAGCAGCTCGATCACGATCGAGGTGTACATCAGATCGTGGTCCATGGCAGTCGTATACGCAGATCCGTCCGCCATGTACGCATAGTCCGCGACATCCGAGATCGTCACGTCACTGTACTCGCTGACGATGTACGGGAACGCGGCCGGGACCCAGCAGTCCGTCTCGATGCTGAATGTGAGCTTGTAGAAGCCCCTCTCAGTCGTCGTGTGCTTCGTGTCCCAGTTGAAACCGTACAGCAGGTTGCCCAGCTGGTTTATCTCTGCGGAGTAGGCGTCGGTCGGGCCATCTGCATACAACCCCTCGGTCACGTTGCCGCTGTACACCTCGTGTATGACGGATGTGCCGAGTGCGTCAGCGACGTGCTCGATGGTGAAGTGCGCCCTTATTGTGTACACCGTAGCTCCGATGTCGGGCAGCCTAAGGACCATCTCCGTCCTGACCTGCTGCCCCGCCTTCCACTTGTGAAGGACCAGGTCATCAGACCAGTCTGCGAGGACCGCGGACGGACCCTTGGTCGCGTACCAGACCTTGTCGTAGGTCTCGTTCACGAACGCGCCGAGCTTGAACAAGGTGCCGTCAAAGTCTACGCCGTACTCGACATCCACGAGCAAGCCCGTCCCGATGTCGAGTTCCTGCAGCACGACGATCTCGCTGAAGGTCACGTTCTGGTTGTAGTCATATATCCCTGTGACATCTGGCTTGTCATAGCCCTTCGCTTCTGCAGGTGCAGATAGCAAGGCCATCGACAATAGGACCATAGTCACGGCTCCAACACACACACTCTTAGTCTTCATTTCTCCCCCTTTCTCCAGGCCGGAAGAGCCGCTGTGCAATCGGTACTGACTCCGCTCCGGCCGCAGGCCTGCGGTATGTCGGGTGTGAGTAGTTTACCGTTTTGGTACGAAGGTAGAAATGAGGGGCCGGCTCGGAGCCGTACTGACTTTATAAACCGACGTGGTGGATGATTGTGTGCATCGACCGTGAGCCTGAGCGGAAAGAGGGCGAATGGGTCTGTCCGATGGCATGCGGCGCCTCGGCCCCCTCATCCCCCCTCGAATTTCCGGCAACATCAGATTCGACACTCTCGACTTTAGCGGAACGAACTCCCGCAGGACCGACGATGATGCCCTAGAGTCGAGACGGAAAAACGATGATAGAGGGCTCGGGCGTCTCGCCCAGAGCCCTGTAAGATGTTTTCGAGACCGGTATCCGCCTCGTCCTACTTCTCGTAGAGGAAGATCTCGATTGTCGTGGACGAGGAGGTGAACCCCGCCTTGAGCAGCGAGTAGTTCTCGTCCCCGCTGTACAAGCTAGGGTCTTCCATCCCGGCGATCGTGATTGTGTTGTAGTCAATCGAATCGCCAGTCCCCGGGTACGCTAGTATCGGCGCCGCTGTCAGCGTGAACGTGAGCCTGTACTGACCAGCAACCAGGCTTCCCGTGTCCCAGTTGTACCCGTAGAGCAGCATCCCGAGCTGGTTGACCTCGGCGGAATACGCATCCGTCACACCGTCCACCCACAGGCCGTCGAATGTGGTGCCGGCCCAGACATCGTCGACCACGACCCCAGTGACGGGGTGCACCATGTCTATGCTGAACGACGCGCGGATGGTGTAGATGGTGATAGTCGGGTCCAGGATGTCCTTCAGGATGACCTCGGTCCTGATCTTGTCCCCTGCCCTCCACTTGTGGAGGACCAGGTTGTCCGACCAGTCGGCGGTGACTTCGACGTCCTGAGCGTACATCATGTGCTGCTCAAGCGGCCAGACCGGGTTCGTGTACTCCGCGTCCACCGGGAACAGTGTCCCGTCCATGTAGATGCCGTTAGAGACGGCCACTCTCTCCCCGTAGTTCACGCTCTGGTTCAGGAAAAACGTGCCCGGGTCGTCGGGTCTGTCCCCGTTGTGGCCCCCGTTGGTGCCGCCTGCGTTCGCCGACTGCTCCGCGCTGGCGAAGCCCGTGAAGGCTCCGGTCACAAAGACGACCAGCACCACAGCTGTCACTCCCAATCTCTTCATTTGCATGTCTCCCCCAATTCTCTGTCGACCGCGACAAGGAGGATGCAGCTTGACGGCTGTCTCCCCCGCGTCAGGTCTAGACGACCCGGAAGCGAACCGGTTGTGATTACAGTTATGGTACAATCTTAGAAATATCACGATGAGGACGGGACCGTACTGACCTATATAAAGAAAAACAGGGTCGAGGGGCGGACATCGTCCGGCCCTCACTGTTTCGGTAGTTTACTTCCTGCCGGACTTCTTCTCCAAGAGCGTTATGTCCAGCCAGGACAGCTCTTTGGCGAAGTCGTAGCCGACGATGCCGTAGATCGTGCCCGCGGACGCGTCCGTGTCGCCGGGCGCGCCCTGCGTCATGTCCACAGGGTAGTAGACGATCGGCAGCCCGCTGTACGGGTTCACGTCAGGGCAGCTCGCGTCCTTCTCCAGCCAGAAGACCAGCCGGTACGTCCCCGCGTCGACTCCCCTGGTGTCCCAGTTGAACCCGTAGAGCAGGAGTCCCAGCTCGTTGACCTCCGCGGAGTACGCTTCCGATGGGCCGTCGACCCAGAGGCCGTCTGCGATGCAGCTCTGGTATATCGCCGTCCCGAGTTTGCCGTCAGCGTTGACCGGCGCGATCAACAGGTGCGCGGTTATGGTGTAGACCGCAGGCCCCATCGTGCCGTCCGCGTTCACGTTGTGCAGGACGACCTCGGTCCTGACCTTCTGCCCGGCCGGGAACTGGTGGAACACGATGTCGTCGGACCAGTCGACCATGACATTGCTCGCTGGGCCGACGATGGTCGCGGGCTCTGCCGCGCTCGGAACCACCTCGAAACCGTCGAAACCTATGCCCTGGGCATAGATGACGCTCTCTTCCAGGCTGTACTCAGCGGTCGCCTGCACTGCTGTCAAGGACAGCATGAACATGGCTACCGCTCCCACTATCAATCTCTTTGCTCGCGTGTAGTCTCCCCCCATTGTCCTTTCGATGGTGACACACTCGGGGAAGTGCCATCGTGCCGCTGCGTCGCTCTCCCCTAAGCGCGCCTA
>JAUPMC010000073.1 GCA_030836605.1 Thermoplasmatota archaeon
ATATCGAGGATATCCAAGTCGGGCGCGCGGATCGCCATATCCGACGCCTTCAGGACCACGCAGGAGTCCAAGGACGGCTCCTGGGAGCAGTGCATCGGTGGCGCCATCACCGTGGGCGAGTTCTCCGCGTTCGCCCTCAACTCGGGCCTGATCATCCTCGGCCAGACGGACATCACGAGAACCGTGAAGCAGCTCGTGGCGTCCAAGCAGTGGGACTGGCCAGAGTTCCTGGCGTACAACATGGACTACCGCGTGTTCATGATGATGAAGAGCTGAGCCCGCTCCTTCACCCGCCGGCCGCATGCCTGGGCGAGGTCAGCACCGAGACCGCGACCAGCGTCGCGGTGGCGACGATCATCACGGGCACGACAGGCAGGAACCCGCAGGTCAGGGACGCCGGGAGCACCTTGAAGTACAGGCCGACGTAGACGGCCTCGCCCGCGACTATGGACGCCATGCAGCCCCACTTGTTCGCGCGGTTCCAATACAGCGCCGCGACGGTCGTGGGGAACAACACCGCGAGCCCGGTGAAGGTCGTCTTCGTGAGCGTCTCGAAGAGCGTCTCGACGGAGCTAAGGGCGATGGCGAGGCTCATGAGCGCTAGCGCGACGACCAGCACCTTCCCGACGATGAACTCGTGTGTCTGGCTCGCGTCCCTCTTGACCCACCTCTTGTAGACGTCCCTCGTCAGCATCGAGCTCAGGACGAGCAGCTGCGAGTCCGCAGTGGACATCAGCGCGGCGAAGGCCCCGGCGAGCATGATCCCGAGGATCCACCCGGGCGCGAACTCGCTGACCATCATCGGCAGTATCTGGTCAGGCTGGGTCCCCGTCAGGCCAGGGAATTCCAGGTTGCCCCAGGCGCCTATGAGCACGGGGCAGAGGAAGATGACCGCGGTGATGGGCGCGTACAAGACCATGGAGAGCTTGATCGAGCGCTCGTCCCTCGCGCTGTAGAACCTGACGAACAGCTGCGGGAACATCGGGTCGCAGAACAGCCAGAGGAGCATGTAGCTGAGCCATATCTCAGGCGTGAAGAAGTCGTGGCCGCCGGGCCTCGACACCAGCTCGGGGAACTCCTCCGCGAGCCTGGTGTTCGCCTCGGTGAACCCGCCGAGGCCCGCGGACACGATGCCCACGGCCGCGAGCAGCGTCACGAGCATCATGATGCCCTGGAGTACGTCGGTGTATGCGTCCGCCCTCATGCCGCCTATGGTGACGTAGGCGACGACCACCACGGTCACCAGGACCGCCCCGAGCTCGTAAGACACCTCCCCGTCCGTGAGCTGCGTGAGCGCGATGCCTCCCCCGATCGCCTGCGTCGCGATGTACGGGAGCGTGAACACGACCATGACCGCCAGGAAGATCATCCTGAGGGAGTCGGAGTTGAACCTGTGGCCTATGAGTTCCGGGGGCGTGATGTGCCCGTGCTTCTTCCCCAGCCTCCAGATGCCCCTCCCTAGCAGGAAGAACGAGATGGCCATCAGGCCGGTCCCGAAGGCCATGATGCCGTAGTACGCCAGGCCGAACTTGTACGCCGCCCCGGCGAACCCGAAGAACGTGAACGCGCTGAAGTTCGTGGCCGCCATGGAGAGGAAAAGCACGACAGGGCCGATGCTCCTGGACGCGACGAAGTAGTCGTCCGAGGTCTTCTTGGACCGCCGGTAGGCGTAGAAGGCGACCGCGAGCATCACGCCGAGGTAGACGACGAAGAACGAGACCGCGATGAGGTCCATCACGGCTCACCCCCGTCCCCGGTCCAGTAGTACCTGGCGAACAGCAGGTACAGCGCGAACAATGCCGTCTCGAGCACGGCTATCCAAGTGACGATGTACGGCAGTCCGAACAGCGTCGGGAACGACCAGTCCCATGCCCACAGGTCTATCGACAGGACGAAGAGCAGCGAGAACGCCGCCACCCAGAACCACTTGTTCCTCAGCACGCGAACCATCCGAACAGCCTCCGGACCTTCCGCGTTTCCTGGATTGCGAGGCTGGAAACGGAAAAACAATGCCTCGCGCGGGTGAAGGCGCATGCGTGATATGAATCTTTCCTGGGCCGGAGCCCGGGCCCGCCGGTCAGATGTCACATTTTGCGCGTTCTCGTGGATACACAGGTGATTGAGGCGCTCTTTTTTGATATTCTGACTGGTTGGGCTAGGCCCTCTCACGGACGGACGCGCCTCCCGCGATGCGACATCTGCAAATACCACGCTTGGGATAGTGATGAGCGGGAGGAGAAGATGACTCGGACAGACGATATCAAGGCGAAGTCCGTCATGACGACGTCCCCCGTCACCGTCGAAGTGGGCGACACGGTCTCTGACGCGATCGCGACGATAAGGAGGCACAGGGTCAAGGAACTACCCGTGCTGTCGAAGGGGGTGCCAGTGGGACTAGTGAGCTACACGTCCTTCATCGAGCGCAGGAGCGTGCCAATCAACGCGAAGGTCGCGTCCATAATGCTCCCGGTCTCCAAGGTGAGCGAGGACGACAGCGTCCTGGACATCGCGGAGATACTCGTCGCCACGGGCATCAGGGGCGCGCCCGTCATGCGCGGGAACCGGCTCGTGGGGTTCGTGTCCCGCACAGACCTCATCAAGATCATGCCGAGCATATCCGAGCTGCGGATGCTCAGGGCCAGGGACATCATGACCTCGGAACCGCAGTCCGTGACCCCGGACGAGTCCGTGGGCAGGGCCCAGATCATCATGGAGGGCCTGAACGAGAAGGCGCTCCCGGTCGTCGGGGACGGCGGGAAGCTCGTGGGCGTCGTGGGCATGACGGAGATCATGGACACCGTCTGGTCCCCGAAGGGCGACATGCCCCAGAGGAGCCCCAAGCCCCCGCGACAGGTCTTCGACGGTAGGACGAGGGCGCAGATCAAGGTCGGGAGCGTCATGACCAGGAACGTCGTGAGTGTCTCGCCGGACGACACACTCGGTCACATCGTGGATCTCATGCTCGACCGTGGCCTGTCCACGCTATTCGTGACGGAGGGTGACAAGCTCGTGGGGGTCGTCGACCAGGCGGACCTCATGGAGCAGCTGCTCAGGCTCAGGCCCAGGGACCAGGTGTTCGTCCAGATATCCGGCATGAAGATGCACGAGCCCGATGTCCTGGACGGGCTGTACTCCCTCATAGGCAGGGGCATGAAGAGGGTCGCGAAGATGGACCGGCCCAGGGTGTTCTACCTGCATGTCGCGACCTACGAACACGAGGGCCTGGCCAGCAAGTTCAGCCTCAGGGCGCGGCTGAACACCGACTCGGCGATGTACTATGTCCGAGGTGCGGGCTGGGACCTCTACAAGGCGATGTCCGACCTGCTCGAGACGCTCGAGGCGAAGGTCAGGCGCGAGAAGGAGAAGGAGCTGGACAAGCGCAAGAGCCGGTGACGGACCTCACGATTAAGGCGAAGGGGATATCAACTCCGTGACACGTGCGAGGGCCGTCCGGAGACCCTGGAGCGGATAGGAGGACTGAAGGGAATGCCGATAGAGGAGCATCTAGGCAAGGCAGACTGGAAGACCGAGAAGCACGTGCCCGTCATCGAGTGTCCTGACAAGGTCGCGCCCGACCAGTTGTTCGACGTGGGCGTCATGGTCGGCAAGGACATCGCGCACCCGAACACGACCGCGCACCACATCAGGTGGATAGCGCTGTACTTCCACCCTGAGGGGGCGAAGTTCAGCTACCAGATCGCGAGGGTCGAGTTCACGGCCCACGGCGAGGGCGCCGACGGGGTCGACACGAGCACGATATACACGCACCACAAGGCGACGGTGTCGATGAAGACCAAGAAGGCGGGGACGCTGTACGCGGTCTCGCTCTGCAACATCCACGGCCTGTGGGAGAGCGAGAAGAAGCTGACGGTCGGCTGAGCAAGCCGGCCTCCGCAAACCATTTCCATGTTCTCACCCTTACGGTGCTCGTGGGGATCGTCTGATGGGGCTGCCATATCCTAGGCTCCCTGAGGAGGTGGAGCACGACCTGCGCGCGTGCCTCCAGTGCGGGTACTGCAGCTTCGTGTGCCCCATCCAGCTGAACCCTGACCGGGGCTTCGAGTCGTACCGCGTCCGGGGCAAGATGTACCACCTCAAGAAGCACGTCCACCCAGGGCTCACCCGGAGGCTTCTCGGCGATGTCCCCGAGATATCCCCCGAGTTCGTCGAGAGGGTGTACAACTGCACGGCGTGCGGCTACTGCCAGGTCGCGTGCCATGTCGAGATCAAGTTCAACGACCGCTGGGAGCAGGTCAAGGAGTGGTTCGTCAAGAACGGCGTCGGCCCCCTGGACAGGCACAAGGCGCTCAGGTCCAGGGTCATAGCGAAGCACAACCCGTACGACGAGCCCCACGAGGACAGGGCCGCGTGGGTCCCGAAGACGGCGAAGCGGTCCAAGGACCCGGAGGTATTGTACTTCACGGGCTGCACGGCCAGCTACAGGCAGCAGAGGATCGCCCAGGACGCCCTCAGGGTCCTCGAGGCCGCGGGCATCCAGTACGACGTCCTCGGCGGGGACGAGTGGTGCTGCGGCTCCCCGCTGATCAGGACGGGCCAGACGGACATCGTCACCGACGAGAAGGACGGTTTGGTCAAGCACAACCTGCGCGAGATAGAGAAGCGCGGCGTCAGGAAGGTCGTGACCGCCTGCGCGGGCTGCTTCATGACCCTGAGCCACAACTACCCGAAGTACGCCGGCAAGCTCGACTTCGAGCTCCTCCACATGACTCAGTTCATGGACACGCTCATCAAGGACAAGCGGCTCGTCCTGAGGAAGCCGCTCCCCAAGAAGGTCGCGTACCACGACCCGTGCCACATAGGCCGCCACTTCGGCATATTCGAGGAGCCGAGGCGGATACTGAGGGCGTTCCCCGGGTCCGAGTACCTGGAGCTCCCCAGGAACCGCCTGGACTCGCAGTGCTGCGGCGCCGGCGGCGGGTACAAGATACAGTTCAACGACCGCGCGGAGTTCATCGCGTCGCTCAGGGTCCAGGAGGCGAGGGACACGGGCGCGGAGATGCTCGTGTCCGCGTGCCCGTTCTGCGTGACGAACCTCACTGGCGGCGCTAAGAAGGCGGGCATAGACATGCCCGTGGCGGAGCTCGTGTCCCTGGTCGCCGAGAGCGCCGAGTGATAGCACTGGAAGCCTTTTAATCGTGGCTAGGCCATCTTCGCAGCGTTCAGATGCGCGCCCTCCCGCTGTTCAGGTTCAACAAGCGCGCGCGGTCCACGAGCTGGGGGATCGCCCTGTGCACGATGTTCATAGTGGCCAGCTTCTCCATCGCGTCCGGCCTGAAGGTGTCCATGGACACGCTCGCGGACAACTTCACCTCGGAATACTCGATGGTGTCCTGCCCCGGGGACTCGGGCATGGACTTCTTCGAGTCGGGCTCCCTGGGCGCGGTCGAGGACAGTAGCGCGCTCTGCGTCGTCGCCGTCGCGTCCGTAGGCTCGGGCCAGGTGGTCGTGTTCAGCGTGTCCGACCCGGGCGCGGTCCTCGACGAGACTCTCTCCGCGTCCGGGCACGACGTGAAGGCGGGCGCCGGGACCGGCCTCGCGGGCGACATCACGCTCGTGGCGGAGACGGCGCAGGACGTGACCGTCGTGTCAGGGTTCTCGTCGTCGATGTTCTCGCCCTCTTGGGTCCTCGGGAGCCAGGAGCTGCTCCTCGCGCTCACCGCTAACGATGCCGGGGCGGTCAACCTCGCAATCTCAAAGGACTTGAGCCCGGACGAGAGGGCGGAGCTAGAGTCCGCGGGGTTCTCGGTCCAGCCCATGGTCTCCATCGTCGAGTTCCTCGGCTCCAGCGTGGACGAGCTCGA